>CAJWGB010000004.1 GCA_913031625.1 uncultured Planctomycetaceae bacterium
CATCTTGATCAGGGTGCTCTTGCCCGCCCCGTTTTCTCCCATCAATGCCAGTACCTGAGCATGCTGGAGTGTGAGCGATACACCATCGAGCGCGCGGACACCGGGAAATGACTTCTCGATCCCTGCCATGCGAAGCAGTGGTGTTTGGTTGTTCGTCACCATGCTGCTTTTGATGATTTGGGGTCAGACGGGTCGGCGTTCGTGCCGGAGTTTACTCCGCTTGGCCCGGCCTACTCTTCCGCCTTCAGAGCAGGGTCTTTGTCAGCATCTTCTTTGTAGTACAGGCTGGACTCAATGAGGATTTTCTTTTCAAAGTCCTCACCGTTCATGTACTTATGAATGATCTCCACCGTCATTTTGCCCATACGGTCAGGAAACTGAATCGGATCGCAGAGAATCTTGCCGTCTCGAATGGCTTCCTTTCCTGCTTTTTCACCATCAAATCCAATGATGGTGACCTGGTCCTGGCGACCTGCCTCTTCGAGGGCTGTGCGTGCTCCGAGTGCACACGGATCATTGATGGCAAAGATTGCTGACAGGTCCTGGTTGGCGACAATGGCGTCTTTGGCGACGTTGTAACCGATGTCTCTTTTGCCATCCCCATTGCCCTCACCGACGACCTTGATTTGTGCGGCTCCGTCTTTTGCGTTGTGAGCGTCGACGACTTCCCTGAAGCCCTGTACACGAAGGATGCATGATGCCGCGTCAGGCTTGTGGATGATATACACGTTGCCTCCGGATTCGCCCAGAAGCCTGACCATTGCTTCCCCCGCCAGTCTTCCGCCCTGCAGATTGTCGGTGGCGATGTGGCACTTAACTTCTCCCTCTTCGCCGTCGTGCGCTGTGTCATTTGTGAAGACGGGGATGCCGGCTTCATTGGCTTTCTTGATTGCCTGTCCGAGTGACTTTGGGTCAGTCGGCGTCAGCACGATTGCGTCCACGCCCTGCACGATAAAGTCATCAATCTGCTCCGCCTGCTTGGTAGCGTTGTCGCCGGAAACGGTGATCACCTTGTAGCCAAGTTTGGCGCCTTCCTCTTTCATGTGATCGGAAATCACATTGAAGAACGGATTGGTGAGATCCATCGTGGAGTACGCGATGACCTTCTCGTCGCCGTCTGTTCCGGGCTGCGAAGAATCAGTATCAGAGTTGCCGGACTCTTCAGGTTCAGCACATCCGGCGGCAAATAGAGCGAGCAGGCAGGTGAGGAAGGCGAATCGTGTGAGTTTCATGCAGGGCTCCGGGCAAATTGACTGCGGGCACTCTATTGAAACAAACCGGTTCGCGTGGCACCAGTGTATGGGAAGAATTAGAGACTACGCCCTCGTTGCCCTGGGCTGGTCGCCCAAGGTCGGGCTCCGCGGGAAATCCGGACTGCCAGAGAGATGCCTCAAAACTACGGAGTTTGAATTGAACGAACCGGCAGCCCCCTCGTAATCGCGTGCGGCCGTGCTGCCCGCGCCGCTAAGAATTGAAGCACGCTGGATTAACCGGCTTCACAGCCTGTCGGAATCTGCTGTTCCGTCTGGATTCTCTACGCTACCCGCATCGTGGCGGAAGTACGCAAGCACTCCTGCCGAATATCCTGCGAGTCTTTTGGTGGCGGGAACAGGGGCGTCATTCTGCATTTCCTCAGCAAATACGCAGGCGAATGTGAGCGAACAGCCCGTCCAGACGGAGACACCCGCAGAGATCACCATCAGAATCGCCACGATCCATGTGGGAAGCTTGGCAGCTTTCTGTGAAGCCGGACCATGGTCTCCGCTTCCATTGAGTGAACCCTGACAGCGCCCATGGGACAACAGAGTTCGCGGACGTTCAACTTGAAGAGGGAAGATAAGAAAACGAGGGTAACAGCCCGAAAATCACTTTCTCTGGCCATATTTGAGTGACGAGAAGCACTTTGTTGAGCGCAGGCTGACGGAAATTTGGTCATCCGGACGCCTCAGACTCTGAAAAAAGCTCTCAGACCAGCGTTTCGTCAGGTCCACGCCTTGTCAGCCACTTTTCTGCTCGGTACCATCCCCGGTCCGATTTGTGGGTATCAGAAGCAAATCAGCTCGCCAGACTACAGAGTAGCCTGACCGAACTGACGATAGGTTCTGATACTCTGTTGGATTTACCGGGGCGCTGGAGCAACCCGCAGTGCGACGGCACTATTGCTCGCGCAGGTAAGTTCAGTCTCAGCAACCATTTACGTTCTGTGCTCAGATTGCATTGTTCGTAGGGGTTGCCGTTGAGATGGGGCGGAATCGGCCGCTTCATCCGGGATCCAATCCACTTTTACCTGGCTGATTTTGTGTTCGAAGGGATAACAGAAGGTCTATCGAATGCGTTCTCGGCTTTCCGGGGTACCGGAAAGATTACCGAGGCGAACATTCGCGAAGGCATGAAGGGCGTCCGTAAGGCGCTCCTTGAGGCCGACGTGGCTTTCGATGTTGCGCAGGACTTTGTCAAACGCGTGACAGAACAGGCGATCGGAACAGAAGTTCTAAAATCGCTGCGTCCCGAAGAGCAAATCGTGCATATCGTGCATCAGGAGCTGATTGCTCTGATGTCCGGCGATCACAACCTGCCCCTTCGCCGGGACGGTGTGACGATCATCATGATGTGTGGACTGCAGGGGTCTGGAAAGACAACAACCTGCGGTAAGCTGGCGACAATGCTGAAGGAGCAGGGTTATGCTCCAATGCTGGTCGCAGCAGACCTGCAGCGTCCTGCGGCGATCGAACAGCTGAAAGTAATCGGGGAGCAGGTTGGCTGTCCGGTCTACCACGAAGATCCTGCCAGGAGCGATCCGGTGCAGGTTTGTCGCAATGGCGTCAAACAGGCGAAAGCTGGTGATTCAAGGGTTGTCATTCTGGACACCGCCGGCCGACTGGGAATCGACGAAGAACTGATGAAGGAGCTGCAGCGGATCGACAATCGCGTCGGCCCGGACATGTGCCTCTTCGTCTGCGACGCAATGACTGGTCAGGATGCCGTTAACAGCGCCAAAGCCTTCAATGAGGCTCTGGAACTGGATGGTGTGGTCCTGACGAAGCTGGATGGAGACACTCGCGGTGGGGCTGCCTTATCAGTTCGTGCCGTGACAGGTGTTCCCATCAAGTTTGTTGGTGTCGGCGAACAGCTGGACCGTCTCGAGCAGTTCCATCCGGACCGTATGGCCGGTCGGATTCTCGGCGGCGGTGACATGGCAACACTGTTGGAAAAAGCGCAATCCGCCTTCGATGAAGAGGAGATGCTTGCCCAACAGAAGAAGATGGAAGAGGGCAAATTCACGCTGGATGATTTCCGCAAGCAGATGCGGCAGATCAAAAAGCTGGGTTCCATGCGAGAGATCATGAAGATGATTCCTGGCATGGGGGGAGTCCTTGACCAGATGGGGGACATGAATCCGGAAGACGACATGCGTCGAATTGAAGGAATCATCGACTCCATGACGCTCGACGAGCGCAACAATCCGGACCGCATTGACCGCAGCCGCCGCAACAGGATTGCGAGGGGAAGCGGGGTTGAACCTTCAGAAGTCAATAAGCTGCTGAAGGAATTCAACACGATGGGCAAGACCATGCAAAACATGGCCTCCATGAGTCTGCGGGAACGGATGGCAGCGGTGAAGCAGATGGCTGATGGTGGGATGATGGATCCCAACGCAGACATCAAAGAGAAGAAGATTCGCAGCAAACGCGGACCCGCGAATTCCGCATTGGTGCGAGATAAAAAGAAAAAACAACGGAAAGACGCCAAAAAGGCGAAGAAAAGAAACCGAAGAAAGTAGGATCTGTCGCCGGTTGCGGACTGCTCGCTTGAGTCTCTGTCTGCCTCCGGGATTCAACAAATAACCCACGATTTGGGTCAAGATACAACTACCGAGACACGGGTCTTGGTTCTCATTCTGGAGTGTAAAATGTCAGTTCGAATTCGAATGAAGCGGATGGGGCGAAAACATCGTCCATTTTACCGCATCTGCATCATGGACCGTCAGCGAGCTCGTGATGGCAAAGCCATCGAAGAAGTCGGGTTTTACGACACGTCCGTAAAGGATAAAGCAAAGCGTGTCAGTCTGAATATGGAGCGGATTGACTACTGGCTGTCTGTCGGCGCTCAGCCTTCAGAAAAGGTCAACGCGCTGATTCAGAAGGTTCGCAAAGGCAAGTTTGGTGTTGCTGCTGAACCTCCGCCGATGCAGGCACCAAAGGCTCCAGAGCCTGAGCCGACTCCGGAACCTGCAGCGGAAGAATCAGCTGAAGCGACTGGGTCAGCCGAAGGTGAAACCGCCGAAGCTGAAGCAGATGCTGCAGCTGAAGAAGGTGGCGAATAGCAGCGGTAACGCTGTGTTTCTGTCATGCGGTTCGATGTTCTGACACTGTTTCCTCAGATCTTTGACAGTTATCTGGGGCAGAGCATTCTGAAGCTGGCAATACAGCGGGATCTTGTGAGCGTTCATACTCACGACTTTCGCGATTTTGCCAAAGGAAAACATAACCAGGTCGACGACAAACCTTTTGGCGGCGGACCTGGGATGCTGTTGATGTGTGAGCCGATTTTCGATTGTGTCGAATCGGTTCAGGCGTCAGCGAATTCACCCGGTCGACTGATCATGATGACCCCGCAGGGGCGAAAACTTGACCAGAGACTGGTGGAAGAACTTGCTCAGGAAGAGCGACTGGTCATCATGTGTGGCCGATATGAAGGATTTGACGACAGAATTCTCCAGGGGCTACAGCCAACGGAGGTTTCGGCAGGCGACTTCATCTGTAACGGCGGTGAAGTCCCGGCCATGTTGCTGATCGATACCGTGATTCGCCTCATACCGGAGGTGCTCGGTGACGAAACCAGCAGCAAATACGATTCATTCAACGAATCGGGATTACTCGAGTATCCGCAGTACACGCGTCCTCGCGAGTTCCGCGGAATGAAGGTACCCGACATTTTGTTAAGCGGAAACCACGAAGCGATTGCTGAGTGGCGACATCAACAGAGTCTTAAACGTACAGCTGAACGCAGGTCTGATCTTACAGCGGAGAACCCGCCAGACAGGTAGTGCAGTCATCACAGGAATTTGATCATGCGTAACAAACTTCTGGACATTGCAGAGCAGTCAAGTCTGCGGGAAGAGCCGCTGAACTTTACGGTCGGTGACACGATCGATGTTCACACACGGATCCTTGAAGGTAACAAAGAACGCGTTCAGGTCTTCAGCGGCGTCGTGATCGCTCGCCGCGGACACGGAACCAGCGAAATGTTCACCGTACGTCGCATCGTCCAGGGCGAAGGCGTTGAACGAACATTCCCGGTTCACTCACCCAAGATCGCAAAAATCGAAGTGAAGCGACACGGTCGCGTTCGTCGTGCCAAGCTGTTCTATCTTCGTGAGCGAACTGGTAAGGCCACTCGTTTGCGTGAACGAAAGGCCAAGCCCTGGGAAGTGGATCCAGGTGCCAAGAAGAAGAGCTGATTCAAACTCTTCCGGAATGAACAATCAAAGGGCGGTGGGTTTCCACCGCCCTTTTTCGTTGGACGTTTCAGTCTCTGAAGACCTCGCTGAGCGTTCCCTGATGAGGCGACTGTCAGTTGCACTCGAGGCCGTACGGAGCGCAGCGAGCTACGACCTGGTTCCAGCTCAAATCTTTCCCGGCGTCCCGATGCGATCGCGCCGGAGCATCGTCGCTCCGCTCTTTGATCCGGCGTGCGACCTTCAATCATCCTTCGATCGGCCACGGCGGCGACGGTTTCTGGCCGCTTTTCTCTGGGCTGCGGTTGGTCGGGCGTTCTCCTGCGTTTCTTCCGTCGACTGTTCACCCTCCGGTCGATCTGTCGCCCGACGTCCTCCCCGACGATTGCGTCGTCGTCGCCGATTGCCGCTCGGTCGGCGTTCTCCGGGGGAAGGATTCAGAGTCGTGCTTTCAGGAGCCGGCAGCGGATCCGGCTCTCGTGCGTCCGGCAGAATCTCAAACCCCAGCATGCGTTCGATTTCACGCAGGAACTCACGCTCAGGAGGTGTGCAGAAAGAGATGGCGATTCCCTGAGCCCCTGCACGGCCGGTCCGTCCGATTCGATGGACATACTGTTCCGGTTCAGACGGCAACTCGAAGTTGAATACATGACTCACATTGTCGACATCGATTCCGCGAGCGGCCAGATCCGTGGCGACCAGCACCTGAGCCTTTTCGGAACGGAATGCTTCCATAGCCTGGTTGCGTGCATTCTGAGACTTGTTGCCGTGTACGACTGTGCAGTCGATGTCATTCCTTTTCAGAAAGTCGGCCACTGAGCCGGCGCCGCGCCGAGTTCTCGTGAACACGATCGCCTGTCCGACGTCTCCGGCCTTGATCAGCTGAGCAAGAAATGGTTTGCGCTGAGCAAAGTCCAGGAATACGACGCGTTGATCAATGAGCTCAACGTTGACGTGTGTCGGTGAGACGTCAACGTGTACCGGATCGTAGAGCAGTTGTTCTGCCAACTGCACGATCTTCTTCGGCATCGTGGCCGAAAAGAACATCGACTGTCGTCGAAGTGGAAGAACCTTAATGATCTTTCTGATGTCAGGCAGGAATCCCATGTCCATCATGCGATCTGCTTCATCAAGGACGAAGACCTGCATCCTGTTCAGGTAGATGTAATTCTGCCCCATCAGGTCGAGCAAACGCCCGGGAGTCGCGACCAGCACATGGACACCTTCTTCCAGTGCCTGGACCTGTCGCCCCTGGCCAACACCTCCATAGATCAGGACGTGTTTGATATCGAGGTGTTTGCCATAGACTTCGAATTGCTCTCCAATCTGCATCGCCAGCTCTCTTGTTGGTGCCACAACAAGTGCCAGTGGGCGTCTGGCGACGGTACCAAAGCCTCCTGACGCCAAACGCTGCAGGATGGGCA
The DNA here is from genome assembly GCA_913031625.1 of uncultured Planctomycetaceae bacterium. Classification (GTDB taxonomy): domain Bacteria; phylum Planctomycetota; class Planctomycetia; order Planctomycetales; family Planctomycetaceae; genus Fuerstiella. The sequence continues at coordinate 6,883 of CAJWGB010000004.1, forward strand.
GGGCGAACGCAGCCGTCTTGCCGGTACCAGTCTGTGCACACCCAAGGACGTCGCGTTCTTCGAGAGCAGCTGGGATTGCGGCCGCCTGGACGTCAGTTGGCGTTTCGTAACCAGCATCTCTGATGGCTTCCAGGATTTCCGGCATCAGCTGGAGTGATTCAAAATCATTCATCCGTCTGACCCTCCTGTGTGTCTGACTCGCAATCAGGGTGAGTGTCCTGTGCGGATGCTGGAGAAGTCCATCGCAGCAAGAGTGGCAGCAGCACGAGGTCTCCGAAAATGCCACCCAGCAGTGACAGCGTCAGCAGACCTCCAAAGTACACCAAAGGAACAAACCTTGAGGCAGTGAGCACCAGGAATCCTGCGATTAACGCGAGATGGGCAAACACGACTGCGCGACCAGCCCCCGCGTGCGCCACGTGCAGCGCCTGTGACACCGACATTGTACGCCGAGCTCGCTCAAATGCAGTGATATAGTGAATCGTTGAATCGACCGTCAGTCCCATGCTGACGCTGGTGATCATGGCAGTTCCTATGTTGACGCGCGTTCCGAGCCACCCGAGGGATCCCATCACCAGGGCGACGGGAAATACGTTCGGTAACAGTGAGATCAGTCCGATACGCAGACTGCGGAAGGCGATCGTCATGCACAGAAAGATGCCGCCGGTTGCGACCAGAAAGCTATTGAGCTGATCGCTGAGTAGACTCTGGATGACGGCGGCCAGCAGGACAAACATTCCGGAGGCTGAGGGAGGTGACTTCTGAATTTCCTCGATCTCATCGGGATTGAGGTCGTCCGCAATCGCGTCGTTACGCCGTCTCTCAGTGTCTGCAGCAAAGAACTTCTCGACAGTCGCGCGAATTGACCGAATCTGCTCCTCTTTGGAATCTGCCGGCTGCTGTTCTGCGGACCGCAGCACGATTCGCATCCGCTGTTTTTCTATGTTGTAGAAGCTGGCGACCAATTCAGGATGACGTTGCTGGATGCGATCGAGGTTTCGTTTTGGACCGAAGAATCGCGGAGGCAGGCTTGTCATGTCTGTCAGCGAAAGAACAGTCAGGTTCTGATCTTCCGTGGTCTGTTCACGAAGCTGCGTGGTCAGATCGTGGACTCCATTCAGGAATTCGTTGTCCAGGGTCTCAGGAGTGTCGAATGCTACTTCCCAGCTGCCTGCACCTCCCAGACGTGACTCGACAAAGCGGAGGGACCTTACGATCTCAGAGGAGTCCTTGAAGTTGCGGCTGAAGTCCGTTTCCAGAGTTAGCTGAAATACGCCTGGTGTGGTTGCTCCGAGCAGCAGCAGGCAGACAATTGCCGTTGCAACCGGGCGTTGTTCCAGTACTCGACAGTTGATCTGGAGCGCGCGATCCAGCCAGTGCTCAAGAGGAACAGTTGCCGGCGAGCGCAGCCGGGACCCGGAAGCCAGCGTTGCCGGCAGCAGAACGAAACAGCCCGCCAGCACGACAAACGTTGCCAGGCACATCATGACTGAAAAGCTGCGAACCGGAGTGATCTGACTGACAAGCAGAGATCCGAAACCCACGGCAGTTGTGGCACACGTCCAGAATACGGGCGACGCCATGTCTCTCAGTGTCTGGCGAGCCGCCTGATGCGGATCAGTTTCGGAACTCGGGGCAGTTGCCGCCGCATTCCTCAGGTCGCGATAGTGAACAATCACATGCATGAAGGTGGCGATACCGATCACGGTCACCAGTGAATTCAGCATTGAGCTGACCATGCTGAGTTCTGCTCCCTGCAACTGGAGGGTGGCTCGGGTTACGAGCACAGCACCCAGCACGAGACCAGTGGGTGCCAGCAGCCAGCGGAGGCCATGAAACATCACCAGCAGAACGACGGATAAAATAGCGAGAGAAACAAGAAACAGGCTTCGTGAGTCCTGTTCCACCAGCTGAAACATGTCGTAAACCTGGACCGGTTCTCCGGCGACAGCCACTTCGGCATTCAAAGTTGCCGCGACTTCCCGAATCGCATCGATGGTATTACCTCGAGGCACGCCAGACGCCTCTTCCGGCAGTAGCTCCACGATAATTCCCGTGGTTCGTGCATCGCGTCCGATCAGCGTGCCTTCAAACAGCAGCACCATCGCCCGCTTCATATTTTTGAAACGAATTGTCTTCTCGAGCATGCCGGGGAGGTGCTGTGTCTTCTCGGCATTGATCCCTTTGATCCCATTCAGCTTCTCGGCGGTGCTGCGAATTCGTTTCTCTGCGGCAGGCGCGATTGGGACCCAGTCATCGACCAGTGCTGTCTTCAGGTCCGCTGGATAGTCTCCCTCTACATCCAGCAGTCGATCCTCAGTCCATGCAACCAGCACAAACTCATCACCGCCAAACTCGGATCTGCTACGGTTGAGCAGAATGAGATCCGGATTATCTTCTGCGAAGAAGGACTCAATTCGCTGATCAAAGACCAGTTGTTCCGACAACGGAATTGCGCACAGCACACCGATGGCGGCGAGGAAGAGGAGCAGGTTGCGATATTGGATCAGGATGCCCATATGGACAGGGTATCAGAATGCCGACGGTTGGTCCGTGCCTCGGCCGGAACCTTGGGCACCTGTTGTCTCTGGCATCCTGCCACACAGGAGTGTCCTCAACGGAGTGGCTCCTGTTTTGCGATGGGCGATTTCCCGCGAACGCGTGCAGTTTACTTCCGCAGACTGGGGTCAACACGCACCAGAAACCAGCGGTGTCCCTGCTCATCGTCCACCGTATAGAACTCTCGGACTGCATCCGAGGTTGAGTCATCTGAGGTGACGACGACTTCCTGAGTGAGGCCGGATGGACTGACGGCCTGGTAGTGGCCAGCGGCAATTCTTGCCGGAAGCGGAACTTCGATTTCCTGCTTCTCTAACGTTTGCACCACGACCGGTGCCGACTCGGTGGCACAGGCAAGAACGGGGTTGGCAGCAGGCTCAAGCTGAGCAACAGCCATGCGTTCCTGCTTTGCCCGATTTCGCTGAGCAAGGGCAGCTTCCATTGCAGCCTGATCGCCATCCCATGCAGCCATGAATGTGGCAGTCACAAGGACGAGTAGAAACAAACGGGGATTCATGAATCAGATCCTGGATCGCCTTATCAAAGTAACGGCCCGCGTTCATGGGCAATGGGGTCTGTTGAACCAGCCAGGTGGCGCAGGAAGGAGGACCCTGGAGGGGTTTATCGTCTGAGGGGATGGTCCGGCTCTGGCAGATTCTGCCTCAATCATGTGCTGCACCCGGAAAGGGTGCACGCCTGCGGGCGGTGCCGACGATAGGGATTGTGTGGAGATTGACGTTTCAGGTTGCGTCTGGGATGTGGCCACAGGGTTTACGCAACCCCTTCGATCGATTCCTTCGACAAAATCGGAATATTTTCACAAGTTGTACGGCAGGTCCGATCGATACACAGAAGGTCCAGCATCGTAAGGACTGGTCACAGTTCGACGGATACTCAATCACTGACCTTCGGGTCTGGTCCAGGCAGGGAAGAAGACAATGAAGACGTTTGGCAGGCATCTTCGCCGATGGGGCATCATTACCACCATCTGCCTGATGACCTTCGTCAACAGTGGATGCACACTGACGAACGGCTTCATCGGTGTGGTCTATGAGTACATGATATTCTGGGAAACACTTCCAGTGATGCCCATCACTCCATATCAGATGGGGCGTCTGGAAAATGAACTCTGGGAACGCGAGCGTTACCAGACTGTTCCGGTCCTGGAACCCATCGAAGGCGATCACATCCCTTACTGTATTGACCCCCCCAGTGACGATCAGATCATTCGTGCACTGCCGGAGGACGTAGCCGGAGGAATTGCATTCCTGCAGGAGACACAACGAAACAATGTTCGCATTGTTGTTGAGCGACTGGTTGATCGACTCGATGAGGTGAAGGTTTATCCTCTGGTCGGTCCCGCGAGGCTCCACCACTGTCACTGGAAATGTACGGTTTACTACGACAAGACAATTCGTTCCTACTGGCCGATTCCGTTCGTGCATGTCGACCAGACTCAGGAAGTCGTCTACATCGACAAGGACCACCTGATTCGAGTCGGTCCGACCGAGTAGGCGAAATCGAACTGAATGCAAAGGCGACCTCTTTGAGTCGCCTTTTTTTATTAGCTACGGCCTGTCGACTCTATGTTCAGAGATGAACGTCGCTCGTGGCAAAATTTGAAGCAGACGGGTGTTTCAGTGGGCCAGGTTGGTTAAAACATTCGATCATTCTTAACCGGATTTAAATACTCCGTTGCAGTTCGCTGCCAGATTCAAATACCGCGAGCAGTCAGATGTCTCCTGAAAATCGCTATTCGTGTGTGCTGCTGTTTGGGCCACCGGGTGTCGGAAAGGGCACTCAGGGAAAGATCCTTGCGAACATTCCCGGGTTCTTTCACCTGTCAGTCGGAGACGTTTTCCGATCCGTTGACATTGGTTCCGAGGACGGGAAGGAAGTCTACGACTACATTTCCGAGGGGCAGTTGGTTCCGGATCCCCTGACAATGAAGATCTGGAAGAAGGCCGTTGACGCCTACGTTGCACTGTCATGGTATAAGCCGCACGAAGACCTGCTGGTCCTCGATGGCATGCCTCGTAACGTCGAACAGGTGTCTCTTGTTGAGAAGTATCTGAACGTGCACCAGATCATCTATCTTGAGTGCAGTGATGAAGAGGACATGATTCATCGCATTCGGAGGCGTGCAATTCGCGAAAATCGCACAGATGACGCCAATGAGGATGTGATCCGGCATCGATTCAGTGTTTATCATCAGGTAACGGCACCTGTGATTGATCGGTACCCGGCTGACATGATTTCGCGAGTGGACTGTAACGGTTCGCCGGCGGAAGTATTAAAGCTGATTCTTGATCAGGTGATTCCTGTTCAGAACGCTCACTTCCGTGACAACAACTGACGCACATGGCTCAGGTGCCCCTCCCTTCTGACCCTTCCGCTTTGCTGAGCTTTGGCAGGCTGGAACTGGTGGCGCGTCAACTGGTGGAAGGCCTTATGATGGGCCGCCACCGAAGTCCATTTAAGGGGTCCAGCGTCGAGTTCGTGGAGCATCGCGAATACTATCCCGGCGATGACATGCGCCATATCGACTGGCGGGCGTACGGCAAGACTGGGCACTACTACATCAAAGAGTTCGAGGACGAAACGAATCTCCGCGCCTATCTGATGCTGGACGCAAGTGGCAGCATGGCATACGAAGGCAAATCTGCCCGCAAATACGATTATGCACGGCTGCTTACCGGGGCTCTCACGTGGTTGCTGCTGAGCCAGCGGGACTCAGTGGGACTCTTCACATTCGATAACCAGATCCGGGGTCAGCTGAAACCATCCAGCAGTCGGGATACCTACCGTCGAATTATTCAGGTCCTTGAAGAAACGACGCCGGGAGAAGATACGGGGCTGGCCTCAGTGGCAGACGAGATTCTTCCGACTCTGCGTCGGCGCAGCATGGTCATTCTGATCAGTGACTGTTTCGATACCGTGGAGCGGCTGGATTCAGTTTTACAGAGACTCCGGCACGCTCGACATGAGATCGTGGTGTTTCGGATTGCAGCTCCCGAGGAAATCGAATTTCCGTTTGACCGCCCGACGCAATTTCGAAATCTGGAAGTTGCCGACCACAGGCTGCTGGTTGATCCGGCGCGACTGCGTAAGGAGTACCTTCGCCAGTATCACGAGTTCTCTGAGGGGCTTGAAAAGGTTTGCGGAGACCTTGCCGTTGATTACCGGGTGGTGCTGACCTCTGACCCTGTTCAGGACGTGCTGGGCACATGGCTCGCTGAGCGGATGGCTATGTCTGGGCCTCGCCGGTAGTGAGGCCGGCTTCTATGGAATTCTCGGGTTGGAGGCCCCTGGCTGCAGGGCAATGTATGCTGTGCGGCGAGCGGACCGCAGCCTGACTCCCAACCCGATGACGCAGCACCGGTCGTGATCCGGAGTCTGCAGGGGCACTGAACGGCTGGAATTAGCAGCTGACGGTATTGGGAATGCGTACGCGTGAAAATCGTCGCCCCAGTGCGTCATAGAACAGCACTTCGTTCTGCTTTCGGTCCCAGACAGCACTCAGCTTAACGCTTCGCGGGCCATGAAGGATAAACTGAGAGCCACAGTGCTCACCGTTCTGTTTTAGTTCCAGCTCGGTCATCGGGAAGTGATGTTCGAGAAGGTTTTCCTTCCGACAGAGTTCCAGATGAATGTAGTCGCGAAGTTCATCGAGAGTCTGAATGACGGTGGAAGCGGCAGGTGTGGCAACGGCGGTTTGACACATATGAGCAGCTGGCTAGCGAGTTTTGTGAAGCAATTCGGGACAGGGGATACCTCGCGGTTGGTACCGTTTTCCCGGTGTGGAAAAGTGTATCGTCGCACCGGAACAGAAAACTTCCCGAAGTTTACCAGGCCACATACAGGCCGTACTGCCACGCAGAATAACACGATTCACCGAACCGGACCCACTCGTGACGAGAAACAGAAAATCGTCACATGATTGCAACTCTCCAGTAAAGTTGGCGTCGTCACTGCGATTTAGTGCACCTCGTTGGCCGTCGCCAGCTGCATACCTGAAAGTGAATGAGATCCCGTATGCCGAACTCCTGGATGTGCGTTAAACAGGCACTGCGAGTGCACGGGCCGAACGTGGACTCTTACTGACGGACTGGTGTTTGAGTAGACGCGAGGATTTTCCGGAACGCGATTTAACTGTGGTTTGTCAGGAGGACCTCAAGGCTGAATTCGATGACCTCCTCCACGGCAAGGGTTTGCCTGAATCCGCGAATGTCTTCAGAAGCGGTACCTCCCGGAACATCCAATTGAAGCTGTCGTGACCGAAGAACCGGCTTTTCTTCGGTTCGGATCGCAATGGTCGTCCATGCCACACCATCGAGTTCCGGTGGCGCGTCTGGGCCAAGGTGTCCTGTGACAGCTGCTGCCACATCAGCGTGATCAGTGACAGCAAGTGCTCCGGAAGCCATTTGCTCACTGACGACTCGACTGACTGGCCCGGGATCTTCGAGGTCCCTGTCCTTAACTTTTAACCATCCCGACTTTGTTTCCAGTTGATAGACCACAGCTGAGCCGGCAAGGTATTGGGAGATGCCGGGGAATCGGCCCATGGACGCGGCGATCAGGCCTGCTGTGCAGCTTTCAGCAAACACGATTCGTTTTCCGGATTTCACGAGCCAGTCGCGCAGTTGACCACAAACATCAGAGCTAAACGGGTCCATTTCTGTGATATCCAATTGAGATTCTGGAGACGTCCTTTTGAGTCGAGCACCAGGAATGTAACCTCACGTTCTGCCTGCCGGAATTCACAACATTCTGATCCGCAACTTATGCACCTGACTTCCGATGAACTCCAGATCACCGGGTCTGAATCCGAATGCAGCTATCTGCCGGGTCAGCAATCAAGGATGAACTATCGCCTCGCAATGTCTCTGTCGCCGCGGCGGTATGAGGGTCTGCTCGAGCGAGGCTGGCGGCGTTTCGGAAGAACTTTGTTTCGCCCGACCTGTCGTCGTTGTTCCGAATGTCGAAGCATTCGAATCGATCTCCGAAATTTCCAGCCAACAAAGAGCCAGAGACGACTGCAACGGCGTATGAGGCAATTCGACCTGTCGATTGTCAGGCCGCAGCTCACACAACAGCACATTGATCTGTACAACCTGTACCACGAAGACATGCATGAACGGCGCGGCTGGCCGTTTCGTGAAACCACTCCTGAGGATTACTACGACTCCTTTGTTGACGGTGACTTTCCGTTCTCACGCGAGTTTCAATATCGACTGGATGGTGAGCTGGTCGCCATCGGTATGGTCGATGTGACAGATCGGCTCATGTCGAGCATCTACTTCATTTACGATCCGGCAATTCGGAAATACTCACCGGGTACACTCTCCGCGCTGTTCGAGATTGAGACCGGTCGAAATTCCGGACAGGATTTCCTGCACCTCGGCTACTTCATCCGCGACTGTGATTCGATGAATTACAAAAACCGATTTGCGCCGCATGAGTTTCTTGAACACTATGTTGGCGATAAGGAACCTGCTGTCTGGCTTCCTGCCGAAAATGGAGACACGTCACCGAATGGGCTGCAGCAGGCGTGATAAATGCATGATCTGATTGTAATCGGTACCGGAGGAGTCGGGAGTGCTGTCATGGCACAGGCGGCCCGTCGTGGACTGAGAGTTTTGGGCTTTGATCGACACCGGCCACCGCATTCGTTCGGGAGTTCGCATGGCGAATCTCGCGTCATTCGCCGCTCTTACTTTGAGCATCCTGACTATGTGCCATTGTTGAGTCGTGCCTACGAACTTTGGGATCAGCTCAATCGTGAAACCGGGCAACAGCTTTTTGTTCGGTCCGGACTGGTGTACTACCTCACGCCGGATGGACGGGTGTCCGCTGGAGTGAGGGGCAGTGCTGCAGAATACGGCCTTGAACTCAATTCAGCTTCGGCCGATGAAGCTGCCAGACGCTGGCCGCAGTTTGTCGTACCTCACGGCCGTGAAGTGTTGTACGAACCGGATGCGGGCTATCTTCGTGTTGAAGACTGCGTCGCCGCTCAACATGAGATGGCAATTCAGGCGGGAGGAGAGTGTGCGACCGAAGAGGTCATTTCGTGGGCTGCGACTGAGTCCGGAGTTGCGGTTCGTTCTGCCGGTGGAACATGGTCGGCGGAACGACTGATCATTGCGGCTGGCAGCTGGAGTCACTCAATGCTTCATGCACCTGGTCTGCCGTTGAGGGTTGTGCACAAACAGCTGCATTGGTTTCCGTCCAGTCCTTCTGCGGCTGCTGCAGGTGAGTCTGCCTGTTTCTTTTACGAGGTAAACGATGGTTACTTTTACGGATTTCCGGATCTGGGTAATGGCATCAAAGTAGCCGAACACAGTGGCGGAATACGGCTGAATCGACCGGAAGACGGGTATGATTTTGCTGATCCTCAGGACAATGAAAGAGTCACCGCATTCGTGAACGAATATCTGAATGGGGCACAGGCTGTGTCAGCACAGACTGCCTCCTGTCGATACACGATGACTCCCGATGAGCACTTCGTCATTGATCGCCATCCGCAGCATGATTGCGTGACATTCGCTGCCGGGTTGTCGGGACACGGTTTCAAGTTTGCTCCGGCTTTGGCAGAGTTACTTCTCGATCTCAGCCTTGAAGGATCGACTTCGCACAACATCGACTTTCTCTCATGGGATCGGTTTTGAAATGCAGGCGGACGATCTGTTTTGCTTTCAGCCAGTCTATGAGCATCTGGCGGCAGCCGGACATCAGGACTGGGCGGACGAAATTCGCGGGGCGATCGAATCGGCAATTGCGTTGGATCAGCACGGAAACCTGAGTCAGTGGATGGAGGCCCGAAGACAGCTACCGTCCGGACCGAAATCTCTGCATGTCGATGACGGACGAATCGTTGTGGGCAGCGCGGTAATGGCCGACACGGATGTGCTCCGTGAACAGCTTATGGGATTTCATCCGTGGCGCAAGGGGCCATTCCGTGTCGGCGGTATCGACATTGATACGGAATGGCGATCGGACTGGAAGTGGAATCGAATCGCCGACCATGTTGAGTTTCGTGATCGTGTGATTCTGGATGTAGGCTGCGGTAATGGTTACTTCGGGTGGCGCATGCTGGAGTCCGGTGCTCGAATGGTGGTCGGACTCGATCCGTTTCTGCTTTACGTGATGCAGCACGAGGCGATTCGAAAACTTGCTCCGGCCGGAGCAGCCAACTACGTTTTGCCGGTGGGAGACCAGCTCCTTAATCGTGAAGCGCGCGTCTTCGATGTCGTACTGTCAATGGGAGTCCTGTATCACCGAACCAGCCCAGTCGATCACCTTCAGTCTCTTTTGAAGGTGCTGCAGCGTGGAGGACAACTGGTCATTGAAACGCTGATCATCGATGAGCCTGGCCAGCAGGTCTTAATGCCGGAGGGACGTTACGCAAAGATGCGCAACGTCTGGTTCATTCCAACGCTGGAGATGCTTACTCTGTGGCTGCAAAGAACCGGATTTAGCCGGATTGAAGTGTGTGACGTTACACCAACGACGACCGACGAACAGAGGTCAACGGACTGGATGACGTTCGAGTCACTGCCGAACTTCCTCGATCCGGATCAGTCTTCAAGAACGATTGAGGGGTACCCTCGCCCCGTGCGAGCTGTTCTGACGGCTCGTGCGGCTCGATAGGTTCAACAGGCGCACAAAAAAAGTCGTCGCGAAAGTCCGCGACGACTCGTCTGCTTAGTCTGCGTCTCTTAGTAGCGGTAGTGTTCCGGTTTGTAAGGTCCGGCCACAGGCACGTTGATGTATTCCGCCTGATCTTCTGTCAATACTTCCAGCTGCACGCCCAGTTTTTCGAGGTGCAGTCGGGCGACTTCTTCGTCCAGAATCTTCGGCAGCATGTGAACGCCGATTTCGTACTTGTCGGATTCCTGCCACAGAGCAAGCTGAGCCATGACCTGATTGGTGAAGCTGTTACTCATGACGAATGACGGATGTCCGGTGGCACAGCCAAGGTTCACGAGGCGTCCTTCCGCCAGCACGATGATTGCTCGACCGTCTGGATAAACATACTTATCTACAGGACCGCCTTCGTCCCCTGGAGTCTTGATGTTGATCTTTTCGATGTCACTGCGATCGTTCAGGTAAGCGATCTGAACTTCGCTGTCGAAGTGTCCAATGTTGCACACAATGGCCTGGTGCTTCATGGCGTCCATGTGCTCACCGCGAATGACGTCTTTGTTTCCGGTGGTGGTTACAAAAATGTCACCGAATGCAGCGGCTTCGGCCATGGTGGTGACCTGATAGCCTTCCATTGTAGCCTGCAGTGCACAAATGGGGTCGATTTCTGTGACGACCACTCGAGCACCCAAACCCTTCATGGCGTCTGCACAGCCTTTGCCCACGTCACCGTAACCGCAGACGACGACGACTTTACCGGCAACCATGACATCTGTTGCTCGCTTGATGCCGTCGGCCAGTGATTCACGGCAACCATAGAGGTTGTCAAACTTGCTCTTGGTCACTGAGTCATTGACGTTGATGGCAGGCACAGCCAGCATGCCCTGCTCCATCATCTGATGCAAACGATGAACGCCGGTTGTCGTTTCTTCAGACAGCCCTTTGATGTCCTTGAGCAGTTCCGGGAACTTCTCGTGAACCATCAGAGTCAGGTCGCCACCGTCGTCGAGGATCATGTTCAGAGGCTGACCGTCCGGGAAGTGCAGAGTCTGCTCGATACACCAGTCAAACTCTTCTTCTGACATTCCCTTCCATGCGTAGACGGGGATACCAGCGGCAGCGATTGCAGCAGCAGCGTGGTCCTGAGTCGAAAAGATGTTACAGCTGGACCATGTCACTTCGGCGCCAAGTTCGATAAGCGTTTCGATCAGAACGGCGGTCTGAATTGTCATGTGCAGACATCCAGCGATACGCGCACCCTGCAGGGGCTTTGACTCGCCGTATTTTTCTCGCAGTGCCATCAGGCCGGGCATCTCGATCTCGGCCATTTCGATTTCCTTGCGACCAAGGTCAGCAAGGCTGATATCTTTCACTTTGTACGGGAGCTTTTCGGTGGATGCACTCATGGTTTAATCTGCCAGAAAGAGGGTGAGACGACCGGAAATCGGACGTTGCGGGACTGTAGAGCATGCCCCCAGGGTTCTCAAGACGATACTCTCGAATGCGCTCGGTGATTCCCTATTTTACCGCAGGAATTCCCGGGGCTGAAGACTGAGCTAGGCCAGGATCTCTCAGCCATGATGACGCCCGGGTGACTCAGGGAGTGATTGGGGATGCTTCCCTGAGTTGTCGCCGGTACAGCGTTTGAGATCCGGTTATATGGACTATGCGGCACACCGCAGATTGTCACAAGTATTAACCGTCCATCCTGCTTCGTTTGCTGGATCTGGCGCTTCAGGACTCGTCGATAACTCTCAACAGGCCAATAGCCTCCTTCCGCTCCTCCTCAGATTAAAGCACCCTGAGTTCACGCGGCATGGGGCGGATGGAAACGAATTCTGAGTATTCAGAGTCGTCCACGGGCGACCTGTAGGTCGCCGTCTCCGTTCAACCCCCTCTGAACGGTGACGGCGATTTCATTTGCGGTTCGCAAGCCCGTTCCCTGAGGATAAGTGGTCCATGCCCAGACGAAGAAAACCTCCTGCCGGCAGCCGATTTGCCAGGGGAGAGTTTCAGGATCCCACAGCATGGCTGAGCGGATTCGTCGCCTACCTCGAGGCTGAGTGTGGGATGTCGCCCAACACGGTTGCCGCCTATCGGCGAGATCTGCAGAAGTTCTTTGACTGGAACCGCGATACTGATCGCCGCACAGTCCACCAGGTTGACATTGCCACGCTGACCGGCTTTCTTGAGTTCCTTCAGGGAAGTGGCCTCGCCGACAGTAGCGTCGCACGACATCTTGCTTCGATCCGGATGTTCTTTCGGTACCTCGTGTTGGAGTCAATCCTGACCGAAAGTGCGGTCGATCTCATCACTTCGCCGAAGCTCTGGCAACGCCTTCCAAAAGTTCTCAGCCCGGATATGGTGAATGAACTGCTGGCCGCGCCTGTCGGAAGTCTGGATCGATATGCCCGTCGAGACCGAGCGATCCTTGCCGTTCTCTACGCGACCGGTTGTCGTGTTTCAGAAATCACCGGACTGCGACTGACCGATCTCAATCTGGACGAACGCTATGCACGTGTGACCGGCAAGGGCAACAAGCAGCGAATGGTCTCGCTGACTCCAATGGCTGTAGATGCAATCACCGAGTATCTGAATCTGGAACGCAGCGACATGGTGCGCAGCCGGACAGTCGATGAGGAGTGGCTGTTCGTGTCACGCAGTGGGCGCAGAATGGGGCGTGATACCGTTTGGCAGCTGATTCAGAGGTACGCTGCCCGGGTTGGCTGTGGAGGCGACGTTTCGCCCCACACACTTCGTCACAGCTTTGCCACTCATTTGCTGGCAGGAGGGGCCGACATCCGAGCACTTCAGGAAATGCTGGGTCACGCCAGCATTAGAACCACGCAGATCTATACTCACGTAGATCACACGCGGCTGAAGAACGTGCATCAGAGCTGCCACCCTCGTGGTTAAACGGCGCATGTGGGTCAGGTTTCCGTGGTTGAAACCTTCCTGCGAGTGAGTCTGTCTACTGCTTGCCTTCGGCGCGATTGGACCACCAGGGAAGTCCGACGCCTCCGTCCATCGTCATGGTGCTGCCGGTCATATATGCTGCGTCGTCACTGAGAGTGAAACAGACGCCGCGTGCCATTTCTTCTGGCGTTCCCATGCGTTTCATCGGCAGCGACTCAGCACCAGCCTGCAGTTGCTCTTCGGTGAAGAATTTGCGTTCCCCGGGCGTGTCAATCCAGCCTGGATGAAACACGTTGACACGGATGCCGTGCTGCACGAGTTCGATCGCAGCGGTTCGAGCCATGTGATCAATGGCCGCCTTCGACATGTTGTATGCCATCGCAGTCGGGATCGCCATGTTGGCGTGAGGTGAGCTGATGACGGTGATTGCTCCACCGTTGCCCTGTGTTACCATCTGTTGAGACGCAGCACGCACACCGTGAAATGCACCCCACATGCTGACGTTGACTGTCCTGCGGAATCCATCCATGTCAGCGTCAATCATGAGTTCCCGGTCACTGTAGACTGCGTTGCTGACAAACATATCCAGACTGCCGAATTCGTTTACGGTCTTCTCGACCATCTCTTCGACGGCGTTCTGGTCAGAAACGTCGGCTGCAATAACCAGTGCTCTGCGACCGAGCGCGCGAATCTGATCTGCAACTTCTTCTGCTCGATCTTTGCTGGCATGGCAGTTGACCGTGACATTGGCCCCCTGTTTTGCGAGTTCCAGCGCGACTGCTGCGCCGATCCCTTTGGATGAACCTGTTACCAGCGCGTTTCTGCCATCAAAACTCATCGTTGTCCCGTATCCTGTTGAGGGGCGTCAGTGTTGGAGGGGAGTTTAAGGTCTTTTTGTCGGAATTCCTGCCAGCGCTGCCCGTCTTTTTCTGAGGATTGCAGGCTAGTCCCCCTGCTTCGTCGGGTCCGGGATGTCCTGAAGTGTGATAAGGAACTCAGTCCCACTCGTATCGGAGCGTACCAGTTCGATAGAGCCCTGAAGCTCATTCCTCGCGAGCTGCCGGCAGACGAACAGACCCAGTCCGGTGCCCGACGATTTGGTCGTATAGTAGGGTTCGAAGATCTGTTTCTGGTCTTCGGGCGAGATGCCGTGACCCTGATCAGCAATGTGTATTGCGACGTTGGCGGAGCCTGTTTCCGGCTTGTTGTAATGGGTTGTCACTGTGATTGACGCACCCTCTTCCGTCGCATCGAGCGCGTTCAGAACGAGGTTCAGCACGACCTGCACGAGCTGGTCGTAAATCGTGCGGATGGCTTTCATGCCGGAATCAAATTCCGAATTGACCTTTTTCCCCTTCCAGCGTTTGTAGTACTTGGCAATGTTCAGCGCGTTGTTGATGGCTGAATGCACATCAACCGGGGCCACCTGCTGGCTGGTCGGACGACTGAACCCAACGAGTTCACGCAGGATTCTTTGAATGCGATTGAGCTGTCCATCGACCATTTCCAGTCGATTACGCGTATGTTCGTCCTCGTTCCGCCGATGCAGCATCTGCACGATGGAGCTGATGGAAGCCAGAGGGTTCCCAACCTCATGTGCAATGCCAGCGGCGAGCAGTCCAAAAGCTGCCTGCTTTTCCTGTTGAACAAGTAATGCCTGTGAGTTCTGCAGCTCCTTGGTCCGGTCCGAAATCCTGCGTTCGAGGTCTGACTGATTGGCGAGCAGTTCGCCGTTGAGTTTCCCAAGCAGTTCCCCGGCGTTCTTCAACAACCCCGTCAATGCAATGATGGCCCATGCTGCCCAGCCCAGAAAGACAAGAGTCAGCAGCATCTGCATTGCTCCGCCGGGTGTCTTGTTGTCAGCCATCAGACCGAGCAGGCTGTAGCTGAAGGCATGAATTCCGAACGTCGCGGAAGTAAGCAGAGGGGTGTGCCGAATTGCACAGACCAGAATGGAAAGAAAGTAGTAGAACCGGAAAGGGCTCCCGATGCCGTCGTCAAAATAGCACAGCATTCCGATGAACAGGGCCTCCATCAGGCTGACGAGGATCCGGAACTCTGCCAGCAGCACGTGCCCCTTCCAGCTGCGGACCGTGTCGATAAACGCATAGACGGCGCCGACAGTGAGGATTGCGTTCAATTCCAGCCGCGACTCGGTCGGTCCTGAGTTGGTGACAAAGAAGTCCAAATTGACGAGCAGATAGCCAAGTGCCACACCGAACCATCGAATTCGGACAGTGATCGACTCAGCCTGAAGTTCACGCTCGCCCGGAGACACGGCCGTTGTCGTTTCCGGAAGTGGGGTGCTCATGTTGCATATCCCGAAAAGGTCGCAGAATCCACAGGGTTGTGACGAAATCGGGCGGCCTCGTTAAGCGATTCGCCCCGCAGATCTGCAGCTTTACCGGAATTCGGCTCCAAACGGGAGAATGCGCCGTCAGCGATGTGTCGGCCCGCGTAGCACGAGCAGCGGAGACGCTCTGCGCAGACTCAGGCTACCCATTCTTACAGGCCGTTGACTTGCTGTTTCGACTGCTCACATTCCTGACACTTTCCACTACTCTGGCGGCGGCAGACTTTGAATCTGTGACCATCGGTTTTGACGGACAGGGTTGTGTGGGCGAGTGGTTGCCAATTACCGCGCGTGCCACCAGTCTTCCAGCCGGAAAGACGGCAATTCTGCAGACAGAATTTACGGATCCCGCGGGCAACCTCTGCGTCGATCGAACAATTGCCCAGGTCATTCCTGATGACGGTCAAGCCACCCTGCAGGGATTGGTTCGGATCGGCCGGCTGGCAGGTACGGGAACGGTCAAACTTGTCATTGATGACGAAGTCGTGTCTGAGTACAGCGTGACTTACTCCGAGTCGGCTGATGAAGAACAGACCCTCCGACTCGCGACACGAAGTCAGACCTCTTTCCTGACCGTCGGGGAGGTCACTGGATTCGAACGATTCATTGACTCTGTCCGGTCTCGTTCCGGTGAGAGCGCAGTCGGATGGTATCAGCTGACTGAAGCTGCGGAGTTACCTGTCTCATTGCAGGCTTACGACGCGGTCGACTACGTATTGCTCGCCGATGACTTTTCCCTGAGCGAGCAGCAACAACGGGTTTTACGCGGCTGGGTCCGAAATGGAGGGCGACTGATCGTGTCGTCTGGAAACTCCATCCCGGAGTTACTTCGAACTCCTCTTGGGGCATGGATGGCATCCCGATTCGAACTTGCCGCGAAGCCTCAGGGGATGAGGCTGTTTACTTCGCTCGTCTCCTTTGTTCCGGGGGCTGCACAGATCTCGACGAACCAGGTATGGAGTGTTGCGGCCGTAAAGAATCGGGCTGTGACTGCTCTGGTGGACTCGTCGAATGGCCCAATAATTTCTCGTGTAAGCGAGGGTGCCGGCTGGATTACCCTGATTGGGATGGACGTCAATGAGCGTCCGATCAGTGTCTGGAAGTCACTTCACAAGCTCTACGAGGTTTTGTTTTTTGGGGACAGTCTCAGTGGGCAGAAGCAGGAACGGCACACGTCTCGGCGAATTTCCGGGTCAGGGATGTCTGACATTGGGACACAGATGCTTGCGGCAGTCGATGCAGTTCCTGACGGCGGCAGTCGTTCCGCATGGTCGGTGATGTCCGTTCTATTCGCGTGGCTGCTGCTGATCGGGCCTCTGGATTATTTTCTTGTGACACGCGTGCTGAAGAAGCCACATCTGACATGGGTCACATTTCCGATCCTGATCATTGTGGCTATCGCGTTGATCTACCCCTCGACTCAGGGCTCAGGTTCATACAACACAAAACAGCTTCATCTGATCGACGTTTCTGCTGACGGTGCCGACAACTATGTGCGAACACGCAGTTGGAGCAGTATTTCATCGCCGGAAACCCGGAAGGCTGAGATTAGTTCGACGCCCTCTCTGTTGACGGGCCTGTCCGCAGAAAATGTGCATTCCACACTGACGTGGCAGGGGCGTGCCGAGGATGCCTACGGTGCGATGTATCGCCCGGAGGGAATCAGTCTCGGGAAACAGCAGTTTGTCCGCGCAGCCAGCGAAGAACTGGCAGAAGTGCCGCTATTCACTGACGGCTCTCTTTGTCTGGTTGGCGAGTCCCATGCATCAGTCTCCGAGCCAGTCATCAAATCAGACCTGTTGGCAGCCGGATATGGTGCTCTGACAGGAACTTTTTCACATGAACTTCCGGGTGAGATTTCGGACTGGGTGATCGCTTTCCACAACCGCATCTATCAGGTCCGCGCCGGTGGCATGGGAGAGCTCGGAGTACTCAGTGCTGGTGAGGTTTGGTCATCCAGTGACAAGAGTCTCGGAGCATCGGACCTGAAGTCATGGCTCACAGGAGCAAGGATGGTTGTTGCTGATGAAGGGAAACATGCCGATCTGAACAAGTCCACACTGGTACTGAAACCGTATGATCGAAAGTCGCAGGACCTGCTGGATATTGTCCGCATGATGTCCTTCTACGATGTCGTCACCAGCACCTACGTCAATCTTGATCACCACCAGTTTCGCCAGTTGAAACTCACCGATGCCATCGAACTGAATCGTGCTGTTCTGATTGGCCGTTTTCGAAAGACGGGTGACAGTAGTGATTTCGCGGCGTCTGATCTGCAGATTGACGGATCATCTGTCGACGCTGAAAGGACAACGATTGTGCGGCTGATCCTGCCAGTTCAAACACAGCAGAACAACGGTGACGAGCCAAAGGAAAGCGACGAGTAATGATCGAGACCAGAAACCTCACCAAACGCTATGGTAATCTGATTGCCGTCAACAACATCAACCTCAAACTGGATGAGGGTGACGTCTTTGGTTTCATCGGTCCCAACGGTTCCGGTAAGACGACCACGATGCGGATGATCGCGACGCTGTTGAATCCGGATCACGGAGAAGCCTACGTGTGTGGCAAGTCGATCTACACGAATCAGGAGGACATTCGGCGACTGGTGGGATTCATGCCGGACTTCTTTGGCGTTTATGATGACATGACAGTCATCGAGTATCTGGAGTTCTTCTGCGCTGCGTACCGCATTCCGGCTGACAAACGACGCGCGATCTGCGAAGAGAAACTTGAGCTCGTTGATATGTCATTCAAACGTGACGCGATGGTCAATGAGCTGTCGCGCGGTCAGACGCAGCGAATTGGACTTGCTCGCACACTTCTCCATGAACCACAGGTGCTGCTCCTTGATGAGCCTGCCAGTGGCCTGGACCCTCGAGCGCGAATTGAAATCCGAAACCTGCTTCGACGGCTTGGCGAACTTCGTAAGACTGTGATCGTCTCGAGCCACATTCTGCCGGAACTGGCAGACGTTTGTACGCGGGTCGGGATGATCGAGAAGGGCAACCTGATCGTTGACGGCAACGTAGCGGAAGTCATGCAGAAAGCGCGTCAGAGAATCGTGTTGAACATTCGCGTTCGCGAACGCACGGAAGAAGCCGCAGCATTGCTCGAACAGTGTGATTCCGTGGAGAGCGTAAACAGCATTGAAGATGGCCTCATTGTCATCACGCTCGCACCTGAGACCGACGACTACAGTGACATTCCATCAGCGCTTGTTGAAAGTGGATTCGCCATGACGCTGTTCCGTGAAGAAGAGGTCAATCTGGAGACAGCCTTCATGGAACTGACCAAAGGGCTCGTCCAGTAGTCGCCAGAACGCTTTCCAGATAGATCGCAGCGTTTGCTGGCGCTGCGGGCCCAGGCGAATACGAGATATCTGTAGCGTCGTGGAGAGACAATGATTTGCCAGGCTGGTAACTCGAAGAGAAAAGTTGCATTTGCAGACAGATCTCTCGCTCACCAGGAAATTGCATGCATCGCTGTAACTGGTTGCAAAGATCAGCTTTGCTGCAAATCGACTTACGTCGACGGATGCAGTCTCCTGTCACGCTTCGGGTTTTCTTCAGGCAGACGCCAGGATTAAGTCAAATGCAGGCTGGTGAAACGCTGCGGCCTCATAATATCCGGTCCAGAAGCAGAGCGCATTAAAAAGAGCGCATGAAAAACGCGGACACCAGAGTGTCCGCGTTCATTGAATTCGACGGTCGCAAATCGACTGTTATTCGGTCTCAGGAGCTTCAGATTCTTCTTCAGCAACCTCAGTCGTCTCTTCAGTGATGGCAGCCTTTTCGGTCGCTTCACCTGGATCACTGTCGTCGCCGGGAGTCTCCTCTTCCTCTTCGATGATGGTCGCTTTCTTTGTTTCCAGAGCGTCCTTCTGCAACTGAGCAATCTGAGCACGTGCACCCACAAGTGCATCTTCTGACTTCTGAACTTCCGTTCGCATGGTCGCAATCGACTCCTTGAGCTGATCGTTTGCCTTCTGCAGTTCAGTTGCGTCATCTTTGAGTTGCTTATTGACAGCCTCAGACTTCGCCAGAGCCTGCTGTGCATTCTTTGCACTGGCTTCGGACTTCTTCGCTCGGTCGCTTTGTTCCTGCACTGCTACTGTTGTCTTCTTGACCTGCTGGCGAAGCTGAGCAATTTCCTGCATCAGCTGATCTCGTTCAGCAGCAGCACTGGCCTTCGCTTCGGCGAGTTGCTGCTTTGTTTTGCTGACTTCAGCCTTCGCAGACGTCAGCTCTGTTCGTACTTCAGCAACTTCTTTTTCAAGGTGTTCGGCTTCAACAGAGCGATGGAGTGCTTCCCAGTGCGTGATCGTTTCGCGGATTTCTCCATCCTTGCCCTTCCAGTACTTTGTGGTTGGGCCATAGCTGGAATTGCGGCAGCACATCTGCTGGACGTAGCAGAGTTTGGCAGCACGTCGAGCTTTGCCGGCTTCGCCGGGAGCACAGGCGAGTAACATCATAAATGGAATCAGAATGCGTTTCATGTCTATCCTGCCGTATGAATGCAATGCGGGAATCGTCGTTGGTGCCTTGTGAGGCAACGAAGAGGTCAAAGGCGACCTGCAGACCGGAGTGTCTGTGAGTCAAGGGTAATCAGGTGGGGCTGCAGATGTTATCGTGAAGTATTGAAAGTTTGCCGAGTGCAGAAACTGGTTTCATCAGGAAATCTGCAAAGCTGAGGCATTGTGGCCAATCTGAATCGGTTTTGCCAGATTTTTCAGGTGGCGCCTCCAACAGATTCTCGCGGGACTCCCTACGTCTTTGGCATCGAGAATTGCTGTCGCGGACCGTTGACTCTGCCAGACGGCTCGCTCCTTCGAATCGGCGCAGAGAGAAACCCTGGCCAACAGTGGACCAGGGTCTCTTGAATCAGTCTCAGGGATGATGGCTATTCGGCTGGTTCCTTCAACTTTGTCGTTTGCTTGAAGTCGGGCAAGCCTTCGGACAGGACACTCGCTTCGAATTTCGGATTCTTCAGTTCACCGTTGTCATCCAGTCCGTTGAATGCCACTCGGCATGACACCACAGGTTTCACCCAGATTGCCTTTCGGCTGGTGGACAGAATTGGATCTCTCACGACTGCTTTCTGCAGTTTGAGTCCCATGTACTGGAAGTCTCTGTGAGGAATGTCTTTTCGCTCGATCCGGCCAACATGCTGCAGCTTTCCGGTCGTGCGGGCAGCGATTAGCAGGGCGACCGGGATGCGTTTCGCATCCACTTCGACTCCGTAGACCACACACTGTGTTGTGTAAACCGGGAGTATTTCTTCTGCGTTTTTGGCTTGCTCCTCCGCTCCGTTGCCGATTTCCTGGAGAGATTCTTCTGTTCCTCCCAGCTCATTCAGTGCCTGTTTCATGCTGCCAGCACCTTCTGCCACCGTGTCTTCTGTCCCTTCGGCAAGGTTGTTCCCTGCTTCCTCCATGCTCTGTGAAATGTCGCCAGCGTTCTGCTGTTTGGCAGCGTTCCCGACAGCTCCGATAAGGTTCCCGGGCTTGACGTCAGGCTGCTGGTGAACGCGGAGGGGTGCCGAATAATCGATCCCACCGATGATGGTGACAGCCGTCAGGAAAGCTGTTGCTCCCCATGCTACGGCGAGGATTCGTTTTGCTGTTTTGGGCAGCTGAGTAATAGTTGGTTGCCAGATGCTGAACCATGAGAGCATTACGTCATTCAGGTTCAGGCGGCGGTTGTCTTTGAGAGCGTGATAGCTGGCGATTCCGTGAGCGGTCAGGGCACTGATTAGTCCCGCGCCCGCCTGAATCAAGGCAATCATCCCTCGCAGACCTTCGTCTTCGGAGAATGACAGTCGAATTGCGACACTGCCGGCAGCCAGTCTGACGATGCCTGTCAGCATCACCCAGAACCACATTGAGATTGATTCGATGGCTCCACGGTTATCCGCGGTCTCTTCGACGACATCAGGCAGATCGTCTGCCCACGAAGGGCTGTCCTCAGAGACTTTCCCATCGGCGAGCGGGTAGTAGCTGCAGCTGGGGCACCATGATGCACCGCCCCAGGACTTCGTGGTATGACAACGTGGACACGTTTTGCCCGGACGGTGGCAGTTCGACGATCGACATTTCTATTCCCGCTTTGCGTTCTGGCGGTGATGTTCATCCGCACCAGTCAGGGTGTCGTGTATGGTAAACATAGGTTCAGAATGACTCACCTGAGGCGTCAGGGAGGCAAGAAAGCGTCGCTCGGGGAGTCACCTGTTCAACAAAGGCTGCGCAACCGGAACTGCAGCTTTAACCCATGCACTCGGCGAAGCTGTTTCAGGCCCTACAACCCGCAGGCCTGCCCTCGCTTTCCTTGCTCCGCACGTCTTACCGTGCCGACATTGAAGTATGCGGCCGAATCTGCCGTTCCAGAATTGGGGCCTTCCTGACAGCAGGCTCTTCGCACGCTCACAACCGGGCTCGTGAGAGACCGCTCAAACTGCAAATGATCATGCTCTCTTCAGACAGACTGCGAATCGTACTCACCGCCTCAGAAGCAGTACCGTTCTCCAAGACCGGTGGATTGGCAGACGTGACCACCGCGCTGGCCAAAGCGCTCGATGTGATGGGGCATGACGTCACCATCATCATTCCTGACTATCGTGAGTTGCGGCAGGGCAAAGCTCACATTTTCAATGTCACGGATACCGGAATGCGGTTTTCATTGTCCATGAACGGACGATACGTCAACGGCGGGGTGAACTGGACAATGCTGCCGGAGACTTCGGTCAAGGTGCTGCTGATCAGCCAGCCATATTACTTTGACCGCCCTCAACTCTATATGGAGAACGGTGAGGGATATCGAGACAACTGCGAACGCTTTTGTTTCTTCAGTCGCGCGTGTCTCGAGATCTGTCAGCAGATGGTTCTTCGCCCGGACATCATTCACGCCAACGACTGGCAGACCGGCCTGATTCCGGCCATGCTGAACACTCAGTACGCCAACCGGCCGGGATTCGAAAACGCGGCCTCTGTAATGACGCTCCATAACATGGCATATCAGGGGAGGTTCTGGCACCTTGATATGCATCTGACCGGGATGGACTGGAAGTACTACAACATGCGGCAGATGGAAATGTGGGGCGACCTGAATCTGCTGAAAACCGGAATCGCATTCGCTGACCAGATTACGACAGTCAGTCCCACATATGCGTCCGAAGTCTGCACGCCGGAAGGCGGCGAAGGCCTTGACCCGATTCTCAGCTACCGCAGCAGAGACCTCGTTGGAATTCTGAACGGCATTGATGACACGGTCTGGAATCCGGAGACCGACCCGCATCTGCCTGCCAACTACACTTCTGAAACACTGGCGGACGGCAAGACCGCGTGTAAGCTCAAACTGCAGGAGCGAATGGGGCTTCCGTGTCGGAAGAACGTCCTGCTGTTTGGCATGGTCTCCCGGATGTCGGATCAGAAGGGCTTTGATCTCCTCAAAGACTGTATGGAGCGACTTCTGAGACAGGATCTTCAGTTTGTCTTCCTCGGGACCGGGGACCCCGGCTACGAGCAGTTTCTGCGATTGCTTGGTGAGCAAAACCCGTCAAAAGTCGGCACCTACATCGGATTTGACGATTCGCTGGCCCATCAAATCGAGGCCGGCTCTGATGCATTTTTGATGCCCAGCCGATTTGAACCCTGCGGACTCAACCAGATGTACAGCCTGCGTTATGGCACGCTGCCTGTTGTGAGACGAGTTGGTGGTCTCGCGGATTCCGTTGTCGATCTGACTCCGAAAACTACTGCCGACAAGTCGGCTACTGGATTTGTGTTTGATGAGTACCTGTCGCACTGCCTTGCTGACTGTATTGAGCGCGCTGTCGACACGTGGCAGGACGAATCAGTCTGGCAACAGATGGTTCGGACCGGGATGTCTGTCGATTGGTCCTGGCGCAAGAGCGGCCAGCGGTATCTTCAGGTGTACCACCGAGCACACCAGCGTCGAAACGATCGCGCCCGGGACGAACGTGAGTAGATAAGGCCGCAGATGGATGCTGTCCCCGACAATGTGAATCGCCTCCTGCCTGGTCTGAGATGCCCTCAGACCGGCGGCCTGCTCACGCGGGACGGGGAGCAGTTGCGCTCTGGCGATTTGTCATGGCCGGTTGTCGATCAGATACCACGATTTGTAGATGACCGTCACCTCAGCAGTTTCGGCGATCAGTGGACGACATGGGAAGTTGCTCATCGCGATGAGGATCAGAAGACATTCACTGCCAAGACAGGCGTTGAGATCAGCGATCTGTCGGGCCTGAGAATTCTCGATGCCGGATGTGGAGGAGGACGCTACGCGCGTGTCTGTGGAGAAGCCGGTGCGAAGGTTGTAGGAGCCGATCACACTCGTGCTGTTGATAAGGCCATACAACTGTGTCGGGACCTCGATGAAGTCTCTTTTCTGCAGGCTGACTTGAAGCATCTGCCGCTGGAGCCTGCTTCCTTCGACTTTGTGTTCTCAATTGGTGTCATGCATCACGATGCCGACACTCGAAAAGTTTTTGATGCCGTGGCCAGGCTGGTCAAGCCGGGAGGAAGGTATTCCGTCTGGCTGTACCGCCGCAATCAGTGGTGGCAGGAACTGATTAACAGTGGACTTCGAGGTATTACCACCCGTCTGCCGGCACCCGTATTGCGGCCGTTCTGCCATCTGGGAGCGATTGCGGGTGGGATCCCCGTCATTAATCGAACGCTCAACAAGATCGTGAACTTCTCGGCCCACCCCAGTTACGAAAATCGAGTGTGTGATACGTTCGACTGGTGGGCCCCTAAGTATCAGTTTCACCACACTGTGAGTGAGTTGAGCGACTGGTTTGTCGCCGCTGGATTCGAAGATCTCCGAGTGCTGCCTCCGGAAAAGACAGGCAGCCTGTACCGCTGGACGTATGATAAGAGTCTGCTTATCGGCAGCGGCGTGAACATGACGGCCGTGCGAATCCGCGACAGCGAAGACTAAACGTGGCAGCAGAGTTTTTACTCTGACGGTTACTCTCCATGTTGAATTTGCCCTTCGTGTTCGGCAACCGCTGTCCGCATTTCGTGGACGCGATACGATCCGGAACGAAACACAACTGGCAGATCCCATGGGAATCCTTCAGGAAGCGTATCAGAATTGTGCTTTGATTCTCGTTCTTCAGTGACGACGAACCGCGTTCCGCTGTCACGCACTTCACCTGCGATTGAGTCTGCTCGACGAGGGAAGAGTTCCTGAAGAATTCCGACAGCCCAATATCTTGTCGCCGGCTGCACACCCAGTTCTCGGAACAGGTGCACGCTGTGGATATTGAAACATGTGAGCTGTCTGTCAGACACGTTCTGTGCTGCCAGCCAGTCCTCAACGTTTTGCAGATGCTTCCAATCCGGGAAATTTCCGTGTGCCAGTTGAGCCCGGACCTCAGCCGTGCTGCCATTCCGAACACACTCACTCCATTGAGTGATGTGCGAGACCCGAATGAATGGACTTGAGATGACCACAAGGAAAACTGTTGCGCAGACCAGTGGGGGCATGAGGTTCATTTGAGTGGTTGCGCGTTCTGCCGCCGGAGTCGGCCAGCTTTGACGAATCCGAAACAGAGTCAGCAAACCAAGCAGTAATGCAGGAGCATGGATGTAATCCATTGCATGCTGCAGACTCAGAGACTGAATCAGCCTGCCGACGTAAAACGCGATCAGCAAACAGGTCTGTCTGTGACAGCACATTCTGTTTGATAGACGCTTCATCCATAGACAGACTCCCGGAATTGCAGTCAGATGAATGAACCACCATGGGAAGAACCGTCGAAACATGAGTTGCCAGCGGGAAAAACTTTGTCGTGCCCTGCCGGCAGCAAGATATTCAGGATTCCATTCCAGCATCATCTCGAGGAAATGTGGCCACGCTCCGGAATGGATCAGCCATATCACTCCCGGTATTCCGGCAAGAACACCGCCAGTCAGGACAAGCAAAGTTTCCTTCAGCGCTGCCCGCCATGACGAACGGAGAAACGCATGCATTCCAAGGACGCTCACAGCAGGGATTGCGATGTGTGGTTTGATCCAGAATGCAATTCCCCACAAAGTGCCCTCTACAACTGCCAGCCCTCCTGACGACCGTTTCAGTCGCAAAACATTCACGAGGACTGCTCCCGCCGCTGGAAGCAGCATCCATATGTCGCGCTGGCAATGCACCCATTCGTTGCATGACAAATAAAACAATCCGGCGAGGAACGCGAACAGCAGTCGCTGTTGTTCAAGCAGTCGACTCAACAGGTACACGCTGGCAGCGAAGAGGCACAGATCTATGGCCTGCATGGCTTCCGAAGATCAGCCGGCCACGCTGCGAATCAGCAGATGAATCCAGACGACACCAGGGAGATTTGGCTCCACGATGTCGCGATACATCACACCGCCCTTAAGAACCTCGGCGGCCTGAACGTCAAACAATGCGGTGTCTGAATTCAGGGGCATGCAGAGTGCGAGCGGGGCTGCTGCAAGGACGGCCGCGAATAGCGCGCAGGCTGGCAGCGAGGCTCGAATATTCCGGGTTGAAGGTGACTCTGTCATGCGAGCATTCGAAAATGGTTCACAGAGAATCTGGCACGCTGTTCGTCGTTCCGCGCATGTTTCCGAGACTTCCCCCGTCGCTGACGATACCGGCTGGTAAACCTCAATGGGCGTGCGGGTTGTATGGTGTGTCAGGCATCTGCGTGCGGGAGTGATTCTCGTGACTCTTTCGGATGCAGGGGTCGGTTGCTTATTGGCAACAGGACTCGCACGACCCACAAGGTCTGGGATGAACCCCGAGAATACCACGGCATTCAGGACGGTTTTTCCGGGCTGCAGAATCTGTGTGGTACGTTTTCGAACCTGCCCGGATGCACCAGCTCAGTTTCCTTCTCAGCACTGCACAGAAATGCAAGCCAGTCACCTGCAACAACTTGTGGACCTCGAAGACAGCTACTGGTGGCACGTGGCCAAGCGAGAGCTCGTGCAAACTGCTTCAAAAACACTGTCCGGCACCAGGCCGACTGGTGGAAGGTGGAATCGGATCCGGTCGTAACCTGATTGAATTCGAGAAGCTCGGCTACGACGTCGCCGGTTATGACCTCATGCCGGAATCTGTGGCACACGTTCAGGAACGCGGAATCCCCGATGCTCGGGTCCATGACCTTGGCGAACCATGGCCAGTCGCAGATAACAGCCTGACGGCCGTTGTTCTGCTGGACGTGCTTGAGCATGTTGAGTTCCCGGTTACTGTGCTTGAACATGTGCATCGTGCCCTGAAGCCCGATGGCGCTGTCATCATTACTGTCCCGGCTTATCCATGGCTGTATAGTCGTTGGGATGAACAATTGGGACACTTCAGACGCTATACGGTGCGCGAACTCAGAAGCCAGGCGGCGGACGCGAACTTCCGTGTGCAGTGGCTGAATCACTGGAACAGTTTCACACTGCCGGCGGCGATGGCGGTTCGTGGCTGGGAGAAGCTGTTCCCCAAACGTGACTCGCCGGATTTCCCCGAAGTCTCTTCGCTGACTAACAGAGCTCTGTTGACGGCCGCGGCCGCAGAACGATGGTGCATGAACCGCCTTCCTGTGCCTGCGGGCCTGTCGCTGGCTGGAGTGCTCAAGAAATGATTGCCCCTGCTGCATACATTTCCGAACAGAGAGATCGGCACAGTGCTCACCTGAGTATTGTGATGCCGGTGTACAATGAATGCGCCGTGCTGGACCGGCTCACGGAGGAAGTGGTGGCCGCTACGGAGAAACAGTGCAGGTCGCTGGAGATTGTCTACGTCAACGACGGTTCGATGGACGGCTCTGCGGAAAAGCTGGATCAACTGGCGGCTCAGGATGAACGCATTGTCATTGTTCACCTTGCCCGGAATTTTGGTCATCAGGCGGCCGTGCATGCCGGGCTCGAACATGCAACGGGTGATGCCATTGTTCTGATGGATTCAGATCTGCAGGACGATCCCGTAGCCATCTCAGACTTTCTCACCCAGTGGGAACGCGGCATGGATGTCGTGTTTGCCGAACGGAAAAACCGCAAGGAGTCACTGCCCAAGCGAATCCTCTTTCATTCGTTCTATCGTGTTGTGAATGCAATCGCTGATCAGCCGATGCCGGAAGATGCAGGCAACTTCAGTCTGATGGATCGTTGCGTTGTGGATGCCGTCCTGCAGATGCCGGAATTCGATCGCTATCTGCCGGGCCTGAGGAACTGGGTGGGATTTCAGCAATGCGGGGTTTCGGTTGAGCGACTCGCGCGTCATGACGATAATCCACGCGTTTCGCTGACAGGGTTGTTTCGTCTTGCCATGACAGCCATCTTTTCGTTCTCATCTGTGCCACTGCGATTGTTTTACGCAATCGCCAGTATTTCGGCCGTTGTTTGTGTGGCGGCAAGTACGTTTGTTCTCTACCACAAGGCGTTGACCGGGCTGGCAATTCCGGGTTGGGCATCGACCATCATCACTGCTTCATTTTTTGGAGCACTCAATGCATTTGGGATTAGTGTTCTTGGTGAATATGTCATCAGGATTTATGATCAGGTTCGCTCTCGTCCGGTGTATCTGGTCAGTAACGTTCGACGTCGTCCGGTGTCAAAACGTCCGGCGAACGAAGCCTCCGAGCAACAACATGGTCTGCTGGCAGAACTTGACCAGCAGTACAATTCTCCGAACAAGACTGAGGCAGCTCGTTGAGCGCCGCACACTGACCACGAGGAAGTCGAATGAAAGTTACGATGATCGGTACCGGCTATGTCGGCCTGGTGACTGGAACCTGTTTCGCGGAGAGCGGCAATGACGTCTATTGCCTGGACGTTGATCAGTCAAAAGTAGACCTGCTGAACGGTGGCGGTATCCCCATCTACGAACCGGGACTCACGGAACTCGTTCGCAGAAATGCAGATGCAGGCCGCCTGAAGTTCACGACAGACTATGCAGAAGCCATCAGCGACGCGAAGTGCGTCTTCATCTGTGTCGGTACGCCTCAGGATGAAAATGGCGCAGCTGATTTGAAGTATGTGCAAAGTGCTGCAGAGCAAATGGCTCCACACCTGACACCCGGTACAATTGTCATCTGCAAGAGTACAGTTCCGGTCGGCACGAACCGTCGTGTACGTGGATGGGTCGAAGGAGTCTCAGATACGCAGTTCTATTCAGCCTCCAACCCGGAGTTCCTGAAGGAAGGGGCTGCCATCGACGACTTTACGAAACCGGACCGAGTGGTCGTTGGTGTCGATGAAGAAGAAGCGTCTGATGCTCTGCACGAGTTGTATAAGCCGTTTCTGCGAACAGAAAAGCCATTCATCTCGATGGGCATTGAGAGTGCTGAGATGGTCAAGTATGCGGCCAACTGCATGCTGGCCACCAAGATCAGCTTCATTAACGAGATGGCGAACATCTGCGAAGAGGTGGGAGCGGATATCAATGACGTCCGTAAAGGAATGGGGCACGACGCACGGATCGGCTTTTCGTTCCTGTTTCCGGGGGCTGGTTACGGCGGCTCCTGTTTTCCGAAGGATGTGCGGGCACTTGCATCTCTGGCAGAGGATAACAAGGTAAATCCTCGTATCCTGAGGACGGTTGATGAGACCAATAATGAACAGAAGAACGTTCTGTTCCGCAAACTGAGTGATTACTTCGATGGTGATCTCAACGGCCGTACCGTCGCGGTCTGGGGCCTGTCCTTTAAGCCGCGAACCGACGATATTCGCGAGGCACCGTCACTGGTGCTCATTCGCAGCCTGCTGGAAGCCGGCGCGTCTGTTAAGGCATCAGACCCGGTGGCTGTTGAGAATGTACAGAAGGAGCTTGGAGACAGCATTGAGTACTGTGAACACCATTACGACGCCTGTCAGGACGTAGACGCCCTGGCAATTCTGACTGAGTGGAGTGAGTTTCGGAATCCGGACTTCGACTACGTGAAGCTTAAGATGAAAGCTCCTGTGATCTTTGACGGTCGCAACCTGTACGACCCGAAGAAGATGACAGAACGCGGTTTTTATTATTCGGGTATCGGCCTGAAGCCGAACGAAAACAACGGCTAAGTCGTTGACAGACTTGAGCACTTAATGTTCAGAGTCGTCGTAAGATTGCCGTAGTCGAATTTGCAACCCGCAGTGGGAGCAGGGTGAACGAATCCCTGCTGGCGCTGCTGGCTGCTGCGATTCTCGAGCATGATGTTGCGGAGATCCTGCCCCTTGCCCCAACGTCTCATTGGCCGGGACTTCTGGCGAATTCCACTACGGCTATCTCAGGAGCTTTGCTGGAATGAACTCCTGACGCCGTCCGCAAACCTCAATCAATACCTTCCATCACGTACCTGGAACTTCGTCGGCCTGTTAAGAACCTCGCCGCCAGCATCGAGCCATTCCGCTGTCCACTGAATCATCTGGTTCACGGAGATCTTCGGTGCCCCAAACAATTGATGCGATCGCGCAGCGTTGCTGAGCCATGCGGTTTCTGATTCAGTCGACTCGAATACGGGTTCGAGTCCCCAGTGTGATGCAAACATCTGTGCCAGGTCACGTACACGGAGTGTGGCAGGTCCTGTGATGTTGAACACGGCTGGAGGTGACGTGCAGTGAGCCAGCGCCTGAATAATGTGCGAGATGGCGTCTCCCTGCCAGATGATGTTGACGTAACCGGTGGTCAGATCGAGCGGCTGCCGATCACGAACTTTCTGCGCGATGTCCAGCAGCACGCCGTACCGAAGGTCGATGCTGTAGTTAAGTCTAATCAGGCATGAATGCAGGCCAAAAGCATCCGAAGCGTCGCTGAACGCAGACTCGCGTCCAAGGCAGGACTGGGCATACTCGCCAGGAGGAGCAGTTTCCGATTTCTCATCGGATCCACCTGACTCGGGTGTGGTGAAGGAATAGACACAACCGGAGGAGAGAGCGACGATGGCAGCCCTGCGAAATCGATTGGCAATTAGACGAGGCATGCTTACGTTCATTCGGTCCAGCAGGTCTGCATTCGAGTCTGTTCCGAATTTCACACCTGCCAGAAAGAACACATTTTCAAAATCCGGTAGTCCACTCACCGCATCTGCATTGGACAGGTCTGCACAAATCGTCTTAATTCCCGCGTCGACAAAACGCTGTCTCACCTGGGAATTGCCAAACCGCGACACTGCAATGACTTTTCCTCGAGTGGTCGCCTGTTCCATGGCACGCTGCAGCGTCAGGCACAGGTGAAACCCCATCTTTCCGCCAGCTCCGAGGACGGCCACATCCCCCTGGACTGCCTGCACCGTATTGACAACCTCTTCACAAGGGCGACTGATGATTTCGTCCAATGCGTGCGTATTAGGTGGGCAGATCGACATGCGGAGAGTTCATGGACTGAGGAGTGGGGCGGGTTGCTGCAGAATGTCAATCACCGCTGAAAAAGTCTATACAGCGTCCAGGATGTTAAGTTTTGACGGTCAGGCAAACTCTCCATTCAGGAACGGTTAGCTTCCCACCGATCAGGCAGGGGCTGAGGATTGGCCTGCCACGGCCAGCGCCCAGGCGTCGATTTCAGATGAAAGGGTGTCCGAAAACCTATCTGAGTTGCTTCGCAGGCACGGCATTAACTGCATCTGCGATGCTCAACATTGATTCTCGGACTGGATGTCCGGAGATTGCTCCAGTGTGCGCAAAATGAGGACTTTAGGTCAGCTGGGGTGCCAGTCGATCTTTTTTCCTTCCCGGCCATCCGCTAAAACTGACGATTCGAATCTGCCGATTGCCTCAGGAGTTCGGCAATTTCTGCAGATTCATGGCATCTCATGCGGTCATGGAGGACGCGGTGAGCCCGTTGCGGAACATAACTCTCTCTCCGGCGAGTCGGCATATCGTTCAAGGCGATCTGCTTGAGTTCACCCGAGACCCGATCATCTGTATGCGCCAGCTTCACAAGGCGTGTGGTGATCTTGCCGTTCTGGAAGAGGACGGGCAGCGGTTGGCGTTTGTGTTTTCGCCGGAATACAACCGTCAGGTGCTTTCCAATCCCAATACATTTCACTGCCAGTTCTTTGCCCTGCGCGGCAGCCGTCGGTCAGCTCAAAGACGCGTCACATCCGGTCTGCTCAGTATGAATGGAGCTGAGCACCGTGAGAATCGTCGCATCATGATGGATGTATTCACACGACGATTCCTGCCGCAGTATCACGAGACAATCACAGCCCTCACCAATAAGTTCACAAGTGCCTGGGAAACCGGGCAGACGAGGGATCTTAATCAGGAGATGGTGCGACTGATGCAGCGAATGAGTAACTCGCTGTTGTTTGGCATTGACGATGATCGTTACTCGGACGAGCTGGGTGACAAGATCGATCGCTGGGTTCGGCAGAACCATGAAGTGGGTCTGGGAGCATTTGTGGCACGTCCTGAGTTTCGCGAACAGTACGACGAACTGTTGCTGCTTGCAGAAGACCTGGAACGCAGTGTTGGTGAAATGTTGGTCCGTCATCGTCAGACACCTCACGACCGCCTGGATGTACTGAGCCTGATGATGAAGGCTCAGCAGTCCGAACAGCAACTCAGCGATGAACGACTGATTGGTCACGCTACCCTGACATTTGCCGCCGCCCATCTGACGACTGCTCATACGCTTAGCTGGACATTGTTCCTGTTGTCACAGCATCCGCAGGCAATGCAGCGACTTGCCGCTGAGCTGGAGTCGGTTGGTGACAAACCCGACTGGACGGAATTGCAGTCCCTGAAATGGCTGGACTGCGTTATTCGAGAGAGCATGCGACTGTTGCCGGCGTCTTCTTACTCTCACAGAATCACGTCTGAGCCTGTGTCAGTGGGACCCCTGAATCTGCCCAAAGGGGCGGCTGTTGTTTTCAGTCAGTTTATTACACATCACCGGCCTGATCTGTTTGAGGAACCGGAAGAGTTTCGTCCGGAACGCTGGCTGACGATCAATCCGGGGGCTTACGAGTACCTTCCGTTTGGAGCCGGTGCCCGCCGTTGCATTGGCGCTGATCTTGCCATGATGGAGATTCGCACGGCTCTGTCGTTGATTCTGAAGGAACACCATTTTCAGTTGCAGTCTGGCAGCCAGGTGGATGGACGAGTGGTCTCTACGATGCTGGGACCAACAAGTTCCGTAAACGCAAAATTGCTGCCGGTGGAAGAGATTCCGGTCACCGTCCCTGTTTGTGGAGCGATCCATCAGCTCATGCAGCTACCGGAAGCAGCCACCACACCTCTGCACCGTGCTGCCTAGAATGGTTCTCAGGTAGACCGTGACACATAAGCATTGCCTTAGGATCGAGGACTCGTTCTGACGAAAAGTCGTGCCCGGAAGTCGTTGCGAACCTGAGACCTCCGGACTCTCCCACTTCCCACGGGTCATCGATCATGGAGAGGTTCTCAAACGCCTGCGGGTAGAGTGCGTCTACGTCATCAGAGTTGTCCGTCGTCACGAACTGATAGTTGCCGCCAGCGTCAAACCCAAACGCAATGATCGGCGCTGAATCGTGCAGGGTGACATGAGCGACGAGATCTCTATGTTCCCAGTGGCGTGGTTTGAGCAGAGGATAGATCGTAGCGGCTGAGAGTTCGGCACGGGACGCCGGTTCCTCACCATCCGGATTGAGGTCAAAGAACTGGGGGATCAATCAGCGGTAGCCGGGCATGCGAACGTGGCTGTGAATCCAGGGGCGGGGCCTGTACGGGCCCGCGACGTATTGACACGGTTGCGTTCCGTGCTGCTCATGAGCTTGAGTGAATTGTCACTGAGGCCCGCTCGCCCGGAGGCTGATGTAAAGGGACGGTGTTTTGTGTTCTCGCCACGGGGACCAGGTGTCTGTTATGGCATTGTCCGGGTGACGGGCTCGATTGATCGTTAAAGTCTGCCCGGTCTGCCAGAGACGGTGTTTGCCTGATCCCTACGACCTGCCACGTCGGACAGAGCACGTTAAGCGGGCAGAATCAATGTGCTGGAATAGGCAGCGGCGTGCCGTCTGTAGTCGATAATTAAGGGTCGCTCGAGACAGTTTTGATTGAAGTGGAGAAGCTTGTTGTGGCTGCTCAGAAATCCGACATCACAGAAGCTTCCTCAACGACTCCCCGTCGACGTTGGTTGCGTCGGCTGGTTGTGCTTTTATTGATTCTGGCAGCGCTGCCATCGCTGGTCACTGTCAGTGGGACACAGCGAACACTGCTTGGGCTCGTGAGTCCTCGGCTGGCTGACGCTGTGAGTTTCGATTCTGCCATGCTGCACTGGTGGGCACCAATCGAAATCAGTGGGTTGCAGGTTGCCGATCTGTCGGTCGAAGAATCCGATCGCACGCTGCTGACCGCAGAGAGACTGGTGTCGCGTCAAACCCTGTTGAGCGTCCTCTGGTTGCAGGGAGAGGATTGTCATTTTGCGATTGAGAAACCGGTTGTTGATGTGATTGCCTCAGAGACGACGACCAACGTTCAGGCCACTCTTAATCAGCTGTTTGAGTCATCGGACGACACTGACGATTCGTTTCCAATCAGTGTTGCGATCACAAACGGCCGGGTGCAGCTTCACACCGGTTCTTTGGAAAATCCGCAGCAGGCGGGCTCGCTGGATAATCTGAACCTCTCAATGGAGACCTCCGTCAATGGATTGGAGCAGCTGTCGCTGTCGACCGGAGTTTTGTCTCAGGTGGACGCAGTTGCAGATTCTGACTCTCCGTCTGGTCCGCAATTGACTCATGGGGTCAATCCGAGGATTGCTCAGGTTCTGGATCGCCTGTCCTCAGATCAGCCGCTGTTGCCGGATACCGGGCCGAGTCACACAAGCTCCGTCGACAATCCTGCGGGAAGTCTTCGCGTCGATCTGCAGGCTGTTGACAGGGGACGCGTGTTCGTGGCAGAAGCAACGCAGCTGGATTTGCAGGATATGGGTGTTCTGCTCAACGGACTCGTTCCGGGGCTGCAGATTTCAGGAATGATCGATGGACGCGTCGAAGCTGTGCAGGCAGCCGACCATGGTGGCTTTGCGGGGCGGATTCATTTGCTGGGAACCGACCTTGGTCTCCGGCATGCATCTTGGTCAGAGTCTGAACGACTGATTCCTGGCGCGACAGAGATTCATGGAACGCTGCTGATGACGTCTGACGCGTTGTTGCTTGAAGACCTTCGGCTGACTTCAGATGTGATGACAGCGGCCGGAAATGGAAAGGTCCGGTTACAGCCTCGCGATCCTGTCGAAACCCTCCGAGCTGCCAGCCAGACGGACATGTCAGTGGAGCAAAAGGCAGCGGTTGAGGATGCAGCCTCTGCAATGTCTGGAGTTGTTCAGATTCATGCTGAGGTCGATCTTGCAGGACTTTCGAGGATGATGCCTCAGACGCTCGGGCTGGCAGAAGGGATTGTTGTCGAGTCCGGCACGGTGGCAGTTGATCTGCGGCTCGACACGCAGTTGCCGGGTCAGTCTGACGCCGCCACGCTCAGATTTGATCGCCAGCCGCATTCGTTTCGCTGGCAGCTTGCCACACGGATTTCTCCGTTGACTGCAGTGGTTCCTCAGGATGGAGGGCAACTCAGACGTGTTCAGGTTCCATCAGTGGTCGAAGGTGCCGCAGATGGCATCTGTGACCAGGATTCAGTGGACCTTCGGAGTGCTGTTGTCAGCGGCGAATTCGGCCAGCTTACTCTGAAGCCCGAAGACGAATGGTGGATTGTCGACGGCCGGGTAGATCCTTCGCTGATCTGGAATCAGTTGCAGCCGCTGCTTCAGCTGGATGCCCCGGGGTTCACGGGGCCTGTGACCGTCAGTACACGGTTTCGGACGGTTGATGGTGTACACCAGTTGATGGAGACCTCGATTGATTCTTCCACATTGAATCTGTCGAGCCCTCGGCTGACTGTTGATCCCGGTCGTAACCCGCTGCGAATGGTCCAGGGACAGGCTCGTCTGCAGGGTCGCGCTGCGGCTTTGGAAACTCTCATTCAGCCATGGCATGACCTGTCATGGGTGGCTCCTGATTCTGAAGTCATTGTGCAACTCACTGGCACCGACAGGAAAAGCTTTGGGCTGCATGCTCTCATCAGGCCCTCCCCGGGACGAGCGGCAGCTATTGATCCTGAGGCTGGTGTCCTTCGAGCGGCGAGGGCAGATCTTGAACTGACTCCGATCGCCAATGGCCGATTCCGAGTGGAAGAAGGTAAGCTGCAGATACCAGGTGTGACGGTTGTCGCTGAAGGGACACTCGATGCCAGCGGGCGATATGTGTTCACCGAGATGACGGCGGACGTGCAGTACGACCTAAGTCAGTTGAGCCGGCAGTTTCTGTCTTCGGTCGGGCTCCGGTTGAACGGCAGACATCAGCATCGGTTTCAGATTTCAGGGAGCCCGGAGCTGCTCATTGCTCCTGCCGGACCGAGAATTGAAGACGTTGCCCCCAGCCTTGCAGTTTCCGGTACTGTTCGTTGGGATAACGGCTGGTTCGATGGAATGTCGATTGGGCCCGGTGAGGCAGAACTGCGACTGCAGGATGGCGTGGTCAGCAGTAACCCCATTCAGACTTCTCTGGCGGGCGGATCTGTTTCAGCGCTGCCTCGGTTTGACCTGAACCGCAACATCTTCGCGCTGGCTTCCGGAAGTCGCGTTGAGAAAGTCAGTCTGACGAAAGAACTGTGTGAACACTGGCTCGGGTACGTGAGTCCCTTCCTTGCGGAATCGTCTGCGGTTGAGGGGCAGCTGTCAGCGCGGCTGAAGGGACTGGAGTATCACCTTGATCGACCGGAAGAGAGTCGGTTTCAGGGAGCCATTACAATTCACTCGGGCAGTGCTCTGCCTGGAGGAAGCCTGCAGAAGGTGATGCAGGCCATTCAGCTGGCAACTCAGAAACAGGTTGCTGGACGTGGCGTGACACTGCCGCCGCAGCGTGTGGACGTGCAGATGTCGGGCGGAGCCATTCACCATAATGTCTTTGAAATGGACCTTGCGGGCTGGCGACTGGCGACGTCCGGCCTGGTTGGGCTGAATCAGCAGGTGCAGCTGACGGTCGACGTTCCTTTGGAACGGTCAACAGTCACCAGCCGCGGGAGCAGTCTTCAGATCCCGGTTCGCGGGTCAGTCAGGCAGCCTCAGGTTGATCTGCAGACGCTGTTGAGGAATGCCGGGCAACGGCAGATTCAGGACCGCATTGACCGTGAAATCGATCGAGGCCTGAATCGGCTGCTGGACCAGTTGAGGTAGTGTGTGGGCGAATCAGCGTGTGCGCGTGTGCGCATCAGCGTCTGATTGCTGCATGGGTCATGCGACTGAATCGGAATTCGCCTAAGATACGCAGCCGCGCTGCGTATTGGTTGTTGCAGCGACTACAAGGGTCACGTGAACTCTTCTTTCGTAGACGATGCCTGTGGCAGTCATGACATGCGTCGCGATTTCGAGTCTGTTACCAGCTGTACGCTGGTCATTGTGGCCACACTGGCGGCCATCGTGCCGACGTTAATTGGGACTGATAGCGGAGACAGCAATCTGGTGGCATTCAATCTGAACGGACCGAGCCCGAGTTCATGGCGTTGTGTCTGGAAGTGGTGAATGTCTACCTGACTGCTACGATGCTGGTTTGAATAAGTTCTGGAAGAGAGATAAGAGATGATCATCACGAATACGGAAACGATTGCCGGGTATGAGATTTCGGAAGTCCTCGGCATCGTTCAGGGGAACACTGTACGTGCGAAGCATGCCGGTAGAGATATTGCAGCCGGCCTGAAGAACCTTGTCGGCGGGGAGCTGAAGGGATACACCGAACTGCTGACCGAATCTCGACGGGAAGCGTTGGAGCGAATGATGGCTCAGGC
Organism: uncultured Planctomycetaceae bacterium; assembly: GCA_913031625.1. Lineage (GTDB taxonomy): Bacteria > Planctomycetota > Planctomycetia > Planctomycetales > Planctomycetaceae > Fuerstiella. Next base: position 44,133 of record CAJWGB010000004.1, read on the forward strand.
ACAGCAGCTGGGAGCGAACGCCGTCGTGAACATCCGATTTACGACCAGTGCTGTGACTTCAGGGGCCGCGGAAATGTATGCCTATGGCACTGCAGTTGTTGCAGACCCGGTTTGAGTCTGAACCTGAATCCTCTCACTGGTCTCTTTACTCAGGACTGTCACAATGGGTAATTTGTTAATAGTCGGGCTTCAGTTGCTCATGTTCGCTGGGCCATTGTTCATTTTTGGTGTGATCATTGGCCGGACAGTGGAGAAGCGGCATTTTCGAAGAATCGAAGAGCGTGAACGAGAAACATCAGACGTTCTGATCACACAGCTAAAGTCATTTCCGATGGCCGACCGAGCAGATCCATCAGCCACCGTCGTGATGGCAGAAGTCGTGATTGGCAGCGACTATTTGAAGTCGTTCTTCGCCAAATGGCGCAACATTTTCGGGGGCGAAATCAAGTCGTTTCAGACGCTGCAGGAACGGGCAAAGCGAGAAGTTATTCTGCGCTTGGTTGATCAGACGCTGGATCATGGGTTGAACGCCATCTGCAACGTTCGCATCAATGCGGCAGACATCGGCGGCAATACCATGGGGGGCAAGAACAAAATTCCGATGGCTGCAGTGATCGCAACCGGCACTGCTTATCGGGCGGCCAGATGAGCGGCTCGGATTCTGCTGCAGAAGATGAGTGGTTTGATGGTTCATCTGATGAGTCGTCTCCGTTTGACGCTCCGGAATCCAGTGCTCCTCCGCCGCAACGGATCACGAATGATCCGTCCGTCTTTGAAGAGCCGTGGATGCGCACTGGAAACTCGGTCATGCACGGCCGTCCTGAGTCTCCTGAGGTTCCGGGGGAAGCTGACCCTGAATCTTCCGTCTGGGACGAGCCCGGACTTTCGCTGCAGTTGTCTGGCGACATTCCAGCTGACGGACTGACATGGCATCGCTGGGCTGAGCAGAACCAGGCCCGCACATCGCTTACGACTTCGCTCGGAGTCACGCTGCTGGTCGCGATTTGTTCCGGTCTGTTGGCGATCCTCGGCACACTGATTATTCAGGCGGGGGGAGGTAATGCGTTTGTGTTGCTGGCGATTGGCGCGCCAATCGTGGAGGAGACGATGAAGATCGGGCTTACGATCTGGGTGGTCGAGAAACGGCCATGGCTGTTCCGTTGGCGTGGGCAGATTCTTTTGTGCGGCATGTGCTCCGGAATGGTGTTTGCAGCAATTGAAAATGTCATCTACCTCACGATCCTGATTCCCAATCCGTCTGCCGCAATTGTGACCTGGAGATGGACGGTCTGTGTCTTGCTGCACACCGGATGCAGCAGTCTTGCGGCGCTTGGAGCGACTCGCGTTTGGTCGGAGTCTCGGCGGCTGCAACGGCAGCCACAGTTGTCTGATGGAGCCGCATGGATCGTGGCAGCGATGCTGTGTCACGGGATTTACAACACGGCTGCACTCGTTCTTGCATGGGCCGGTCACACTTTTTAGTTCACAATCCGCAGCAGCGGGTTGATGCAGTGGCATCGTGTTGCCCCGGTCTGGTCGCCCGGTGACAGCGAAATGGCGGCAAATTCCATCGCGGGACGCGTGGGGCGGCCGCTCTGAACTCCCCAAATGTGGGGGTTCAGCCTTGAGCGGAACAATCACGTTCCCATAAATTGCGGGCTGATGAGATTCGGATCCAACCTGGCACGGACGCTGGCATGAAGATTAGAAATCGATTTCTGAACTGGTGCATTGCCAGTGCAGCCACATTGATTTTCCGAACCCTGTTTCTGACAGTCCGTGCGGAGTATCCGCGACTCGCTGACAGTGCGAGCCCCTACATCCCGCCAAAGGGTGACAGGCGATTCTGTTTTTGCCTCTGGCATGACGCAATCGTGGCCTGTCTTTTCTCATCCCGGACCTACAACCTTGCGGCGCTAATCAGTCGTCATCAGGACGGCTCGTATCTGACCTACGCCATTCGCAAACTGGGACTGTTTCCCGTTCGAGGATCGGCCAGCCGAGGCGGCGCTCAGGCAACGAAACAGCTCATTGAGCAACCCGACCTCCACGTGTGTATTACGCCGGATGGTCCTCGGGGGCCGCGTCGCGAAATGAAGGATGGAATCGTATTCCTTGCGTCGCGCACCGGGCGCTCCATTGTGCCTGGCGCCGTTACGGCCACCCGCTACTGGGCTGCGCCTGCCGGATGGTCAGACCTGTTGATTCCCAAACCGTTTTCCACGGTGATCATGCTGGCAGGAGACCCCATTGAGGTTCCTCCTGATCTGACCCGGGAAGAGATCTCAGAGGTAACGACTCAGGTTCAGCGCGAAATGGACCGCCTTGAGGCCATCGTTCAGCGGTATGTCGACGGTGATGTGGCCGCGATTAACGATGTTTCTCGCGATTCCGGAGAGACGACGTCAGCGGCTGCTGCATAGTGGCAGTTCGACGAACGGCCCAAATTGTTTCCCACGCACGGCATTTGCCGTACCCGGAAACCGCAGCATTCTTTGGGGTGGCGTAATGCAGCTATTGGCGAGTCCGAGATTGCCAGCCATCGGCGGATGTCTGGCGAATCACTGAACGACGCTCGGACGAAGGCCTTGCCTGTACTGGTGGAAGCAATCCACGCTGTTGCACCGCCCCCGCCTTGCCACTGCCGGTGGTCGCCAGCCGCGCGGCTGGAAGTGTGGGAAGCGCGCCTGATCGAGTTCCGACTACAACAGGGTTGTACGGCGAATAGGCTGTGGGCGGAGTTGGGAAACAGTTCACGCTCTTCCCACGCGTTTCATAAAACTCACTGGCACTGGGCAGTTCCGCTTCGACCTGTCGGCGATCGACAGGTGTCAGAGGTCCATAGACAATGGGCGATAATGCCCGCTGCACCTCCATCTGGTGACGGTATTGTGCGGTTTCGCCGTACGGAACAACCCTGGGTACGAGCGCGATGATAATCTCGGTTCGATCACGCAGGTATGTTCGACGCTGGAACAGTTTGCCAACTCCAGGTACGTCACCCAGCCATGGCAGCTTCGACTGCTGATCCGACTTCTCTTCTGTGATAAGTCCTCCGATCACCATAGCATGACCGGATGGCATGAGGACGGTACTCTCGACTTCTGTCGTATCTGAGTCCGGCAGATTTGTTGTTGGGTTAATCCGACCGCTCGATACTTCGGGCTTTACCTTCATCAGGACCTTGCCGTCCCCGCTGATCGTCGGCGTCACGGTGAGGACAACACCAAGGTCCAGGAAGTTCACCTGCTGCAACGTACTGGTTTGAGTGGTCGTTGTGGTGAGGTAGCCGAGACTCTCACCGATTTGAATTCGAGCCTGTTGGCCATTGACCGCCAGTACTTTGGGAGATGCCAGGGTCTTCGCATCTGTGGACTGCTTAATCAACTCCACAATTGCGTCCAGGCGACGTCCGTTGAGATTCAGGACAAACGCAGGGCTGGCAGTTGCACTGGCCAGCCCGTTGGCCTGCAGGGCGAGCGTCCCGTTGTTGATCCCAATGATGTCCGTCAGATTTACACCGTGCCGATCGTCGTCCCGGAGGTTGACCTGCAGGACATAGGCTTCGATCAGCACCTGTGCGGGTGGAACGTCTGCTGTGCGAATGTACTTTTTGACGCGTGCAATATATTCAGGCAGGTCTTCGACAACGAGTTCTTCGCGAGTCCGGCGATTGTCTTCCAGATCGATTTCTGTGATCGAGGTCTGGCCAACAGGAGACAGCAGCGCAGAGACAGTCTTGTCAATGTCCGACGCGGATGCGTAGTTGAGGCGAAAGACTTCTACCTCTCGTCCCTGGACAATCGGCGGCAGCTTAGTCTCGGCGGTAACGGGCGAAACGAGGATGATCCCCCGCCGTTCCACCCAGCGGTATCCGTTGATGTGGAGAAGAGCATCGAGTGCGTCACTCAACGGGATATTGTTCAGGGTGATCGATACCTGTCCTGAAACTCCACCAGATGCGACGACGTTCTTCTCCATTTCCTGTGCGAGCGTATTGAGGACCACCTCCAGCGGCGCACTGCGAATAAACATGGAAACTCGATCGTCTCCGGATCGCGTGATGACATTACCTTCCGCAAGCGTATTTGCGAGGGCCATTTTGATGCGGGTCGGTCCTGCGGCCTCACCTTCTCGAAAGCCCATCGTTCGCACGGGTTGTGGACGCTGTAACCCATCCTGACCCGGCAGCGGCGTGATGTTGATCAGCAGAAAACAGACCAGTGAGAACGCTGACGGAAGCGTCCTGAAGGGTGTTGGGGACAGGTTGGGCTTTGAGTGTTGCGTCACGATGGAGCCTCAGGCTGTGGGCGCGGATTGAGAGCGACCACACTCCTGTTCATCGGCCTGCAGACTCGACAGATTCGGAATTTCCGATAAAACCGATCCACCCATCATCGGTTGCCTGGTCTTCCACCTGTCACATGGGGACGATGGGGGAAAACACTTCTGTGCTCGGCAGTTTCTGCCGATTCCAGACCGTATTGTGTCTGGATTTGATGTGCCTTTCGCCTGCACGGCGATCATTTCAATGGATGATTCATGACTTCACTTACTCGACGACTGGCGCTCAAACTGTTTGGCGCAGGATCAGCCGCCACTGCACTCCCGGTTTCCGGCGCAACTGTTGAGCCGATCAGCCCTCAGACGCAGAATTACTTTCATTCAGACTGGAACGTCAGCAATGACCGTGTCTGGCTGGGAGAGGATTATTGGGCAAACCCGATGGAGGGCTGGCGAATTGTCGACGGAGCAGCGGAATGCCAGACAGGGGGAGGCGACCGAAATATTCACCTCATCACTCACCAGGTCACACGTCCCGGTGAATTCGTGATGTCGGTCAGAGTTCAACGCGTAGAGGTTCTGAAAAAGGACGGTGGCGCAGGCTTCAGGATTGGAATCAAGTCAGAACTTGATGAGTACCGGAGCAACCTGTTTGCGAAGTCCGGAATCGTGGCTGGAGTAATCGATGGTAATCTGCAGATTGGCAGAAAGCAGACGCCACTTAAAGACGGCGACTCCGGTCAACTCCTGCGTTTACATGGGAAACCTTCCGGCGAATCAATTGAGCTGACTCTTTCGTCTGTGACCGACGACGGTAAGGTCCGGACCACCGCGACCACCAAAGTTCCTCAGCAGGCAGTCATGGGGAATGTCGCCCTGGTGAATAATTTTGATTCGTCCCTCAAACCGGCTCAGGGTGGACGCTACCGCTTCAGCAACTGGACTGTGGGGGGCAGTGCATTTACGGTCGATCACACTCGACGATTCGGCGCCATCCTCTGGTCAATGTACACGCTTAGTGACTCTCGATCTGATGAGGGCTTCGTCATGAAGATCTCTGCTCTGTTGCCACCACTCGGTGCACGTGACAACGACTCCGTGGAGTTGCAGGTCGATCGTGAAGGGAACTGGAAGTCCCTTGGTCACGCGAGACTGGACCGTGATGCATGGACAGCAACATTCCGCGTCAGTAACTGGGATGAAACACGCGAGCACCGTTACCGTCTCGTGTACCAGGAACAAAAGACAAACAAGACAGTTCGCACGAGCGAGTGGACAGGAGTCATCAAAGCCAATCCCTCCGGTCGTCCGTTGCGTCTTGGTGCCTTAACGTGTCAGAACCACTACGGATTTCCGTACGCACCTGTGGCCGACAATGTCGTGAAGCTCGACCCGGATATGTTGTACTTCTCCGGAGATCAGCTTTATGAGAGCCATGGGGGCTATGGCTTGATCCGTGATCCTGCCGGGCCGGCTATCCTTAATTATCTGCGTAAGTTTTACATGTTTGGACTGGCGTTTCGCGAAGCGCTCAGGGATCGACCAACCGTATGCATTCCCGATGACCACGATGTCTTCCAGGGCAATATCTGGGGAGAAGGTGGCGCTGCGATGAAGGGGATCGATAAAGGGGCTTCATCCAAAGGCGGCTATCGCGAACCTGCGCGAATGGTGAACGTCGTCCACCGGACCTGTGCCGCTCACCATCCGGACTATTTTGATCCGACTCCGTGCGAGCAGGATATCAGTGTCTATTACGGAGACATGGTCTACGGGGATGTCAGCTTCGCGATTCTGGGCGACCGACAATTCAAGAGTGGTCCGGAACGAGTCGAAACCGGGAGTGGACGCGCCGATCATGTGCGTGACCGAGACGTTGACACGCTGCATCTGGACAAACCAGGCCTCATTCTGCTTGGCGAGCGGCAGGAAGAATTCCTCGAGCACTGGGTCGATGACTGGCGGGGGCACTCCATGAAGGTGCTTCTCAGTCAGACTGTATTCTCCGGGGTCGCAACACATCACGGCGGATTCAACGGCTATCTCAAAGCAGACCTCGACTCAGGTGGCTGGCCTCAGACCCCAAGGAATAACACGGTCCGTCTGCTTGCAAAGGGGATGCCTCTGCATATCAACGGCGACCAGCACCTGACGACTCTGTCACAGTATGGCGCTGACGAACAGCGGGACAGTTGCTGGAGTTTCTGTACTCCCGCGATTGCTGCCGGATATCCGCGCTGGTGGCGACCCGACGAAATTGATATGCCGCATGAGAATCGTCCCAAACATGGACTGCCCAACACAGGAGAGTTTCTGGACGGATTTGGTAACAAGGTGTACGTCTATGCTGTTGGCAACCCGGTCGTGGGTAAGGCAAAGAACCGCTATGAACGAGCCCACGAGAAAGGGAGTGGTTTTGGCCTTGTCACAATCGACACCGAGAAGAAGACCTACACTCTGGACTCCTTTCGATTTCTGATTGACCCCACCGACGGCAATCCAGAGAACCAGTTCCCTGGCTGGCCTGTCACCATTCATCAGGAAGAGAATGGCGGCAGGAACCGACTGGGGTAACGGAACCAACGCATGTGGGTCAAAATCTGTGGGATCACTGTTCCCCAAGATATGCAGGCGGCAGCCAGCGCGGACGCGATTGGACTGAACTTTTACGCTCCGTCCAAACGTTACGTTTCTCCATCACGAGCTGCAGAGTTGGTCGCCGTTGCGTCACCGGATCAGCAGATTGTTGGTGTATTCGTGAATTCACCGGTCGCAGAAGTTGTCGAGATTGTTGATCTGGCTGGTCTGACGACAGTCCAGTTTCATGGTGACGAATCAGCGGAAACCGTCGCCAGCTTTCACAGGCTGCGTCCAGAGATCGACCTGATTCGCGCCTTTCGGATTGGGACTGACGGGCTGCTGCCTGTGACCAGTTGGTTGCAGGACCTGGCAAGGCACAATGTTTCGCTCAAAGCCATCCTTGTGGACGCATTCGTGCCGGGAGAATTCGGTGGCACCGGACACCGGATCAATCCTGAATTGCTTGAGGCGCGGGACGAGTCATGGCCGCCCCTCATCCTCGCAGGTGGACTGACTCCTGACACCGTTGCTCAATCCATTGCTGCAGTTGCTCCGTGGGGCGTTGATACGGCCAGCGGAGTCGAAGACAAACCAGGCCGCAAGAATCATGACCTCGTTGAGCGGTTCATTTCCATTGCACATCAATAGTAGACCGCGCAAATCAATTGTTCAGAATCAGAAATGAAGACTCATGAGTGAAGAGTGGATTGCAGATCGGATGCATCAGATTGATGCATCCGGCATCCGACGTGTTTTTGACCTCGCCGCTACAATGACGGACCCCGTCAATCTAAGTATCGGTCAGCCGCATTTTGACACACCGCAACCGGTCAAGGACGCGCTTTGTCAGGCAGTTCAGGAGGGACGCAATTCCTACAGTCAGACTCAGGGGATTGCTCCATTGCTGAAACTGCTGCAGGACGACGTGGATGAGCGATTCGGTCATTCGGATCGACAGGCGTTTGTCACGTCGGGAACCAGTGGTGGTCTGATGCTGGCGCTCTGCACTTTGCTGAACCCGGGTGACGAAGTCATTGTGTTTGACCCGTGGTTTGTGATGTACCGCCATCTCGCCACACTTGCCGGGGCAAACGTCGTGCAGATTTCGACTTATCCTGATTTTCGAATCTGCGCCGAATCCGTGGAGGCGGCCATCACGGATCGGACCAAAGTAATTCTGTTCAACAGCCCTGGGAACCCAACAGGGGCCGTGGCTTCAAAGGAAGAAGTCCAGGCACTCGCAGAGCTGGCTGCCAAACATAACATCGCGTTGATCAGCGACGAGATCTACCGGTCATTTTGTTACGACGGAGATTTTCACAGTCCGGCTGAATTCAACGACAGGACCATCGTGATAGACGGGTTCAGCAAGTCGCATTCGATGACAGGGCACCGGCTCGGGTATATCCACGGTCCGTCGACCGTCATTCAACAGATGCTGAAGCTCCAGCAGTTCACGTTCGTTTGTGCTCCGCAACCCGTTCAATGGGCAGGGCTTACAGCATGGGAGCTTGATCTCTCTGAGCACTTTTCGTCCTACGGTTCGAAACGCGATCTGATCGTTTCAGAACTTCAGGAGGACTTCCAGATTCACGGGGGGCAGGGGGCGTTCTATCTGTTTCTCAAGGCTCCCTGGGGCACTGGAACCGAGTTTGTGACCGAAGCCATTCAGAACAACCTGCTGATTATTCCTGGAAATGTGTTTAGTCCTCAGGACACCCATTTCCGCGTCTCATTCGCGGCGGAAGACGAGACACTGAGACGTGGGGCCGAGATTCTGCGAAAGGTTGCTAAACAGGGGTGACCTGTGATTCCGACGGTAAGACAGGCTGACTTTTCGCAGGAATGCCGGCACAAATCGGATTTGGCCTAAAAAAAGCACATTCCAGCCGACTTCGCGGCTCTCAAAGGAAATAGTGTGACTTTGTGAAGGGTTGGTTTAGAATGCCTTTTCGGCAAGGTGGTAGTATTGTGACCCGATTGCCCCTGTCCTGATATTCTTTTTTCCCGTCTGTTCTTCAAAAGGATCTGCCATGCGAAAAACGCCACTCCGCTCGCGAGGGTTCACTCTCATCGAGCTACTCGTCGTCATCGCGATCATTGCTATCCTTGTGGCGCTCATTCTTCCAGCCGTCCAGAAAGCTCGCGAAGCCGCTCGACGAACTGAGTGTAAGAACAATCTCAAACAGATTGCTCTGGCTCTGCACAACTACCATGACGCTCACATGGTCTTCCCGCCGGGAATGATCACGAACTGGAATCGACGTCTTGTTCAGCTGAATAATGTCAATGTCGGCAACGCCGGTGTCAGTGTTGTTGACCCGGACGAACCCCGGATCCAAACCTTCAACTCTGCTTTGCCGCCTCACGGACAGAGTTGGATGTTGCACATTCTTCCTCAGCTGGACCAGCAGACCGTCTACAAACAGTGGGACTTCAGCCTGAATGTCTGGGGTAACACCAACTACGACTTCTGGAAGCGAACTCGGAACGTGATGAACACTCAGGCCATTGCGACAACTGTTGCTCCGGGAGCCACTGAGATCAAAGCGTTCTACTGCCCGTCCCGACGTGCAGGTATGGAAGTCGGTCGATTCTCATACGCTCGACGTGTGGAGACAATCCAGACCTCTGGCGGAAATGACTACGTTGGTTGCGCTGGTTCCGGAGTACTGTTTGACCTGAATCTCAGCGACGGTCCGACGACTTACTACCTGACTCCGGCTCAGTTGAAGAACCTTGCAGCCAACACGAACAGTGTGACTCAATGGCCCGTTTATCAGGTGAACAACCGAGTGGGGATTTTCGGTCCTAACAGCGCCACCACCATGGCGGCGGTTAACGTGGACGGAACCTCGCAGACACTGATGGTTGCCGAAGCAGAGCGATTCGAAAGCCTGCGACCCGAGCAGCGAAATGCTGCCACGCCGCAGGGACGAGCTGTCCCAAGTGACGGCTGGGCATGGGGTGGACCTGCGACAATGTTCTCGACGTTCCGACCTCCCAACAAGAAGGAGTGGTTCGAAGCTGCCGGTTCATCGCACTCAAGTAACATCGTTCAGTGTGCACTTGCCGATGGCAGTGTTCGAGCATTCGGAGAGTCTGTTTCTCTGGAAGTCTGGCGACGTCTTGGCTCAATGGCCGAAGGTGTGTCTGCCGGCAAATTCTGATCTCACAGATCAGACCTGTTAAACAAACACCTCGACGAACTCTTCGTCGAGGTGTTTTCCTGCGCCCCGGAGAATCGCCGGACCGCGATCACCTCCCTGCATCGTCTCTGACCATTCACTTTTAAGTCCATGATGGATCGTCTGATCGCGCGCACACTCTTCGTGCCAACTCTCGTGTGGAATCTGCTCCTTGTGCGTCTGATTCCGGCCCGACGCTGGTGGGACCACGTCGATCCTCAGGTCATCCTGGGAGCATTGCCGTTTACTGCTCATGTCAGCAGGTTGCATAAGTCGGGTGTTCGTGCTGTCGTCAACACTTGCGACGAATATGCTGGCCCGATTGCTGAATACACTCAGGTTGGGATAGAGCAGTTTCACATGCCCACGCCCGATTTTACCCATCCCGATCTTGCGGACGTGGAACGAGCGGTCGAGTTCGTTCAGTCTCACGCAGAGCAGGGACATACTGTTTACATTCACTGCAAGGCGGGGAGAGCGCGCAGCGCGACCGTGGCACTGTGCTGGCTGGTTCGTCATCGTGGACTGTCTCCGGAGGAGGCCCAGGAGAAGCTCCTGCAGGAGCGTCCCCATGTCAAAAGAACCGTCTGGCAGCGGCCTGTGGTCACCGCCTTCGCAGACCGCTGCCGACAGGAGACTTCGGCAGCGACTGACTGAAGAGCTTGGCGCATGGTCATTGTCCGCCTACGCTGAGAGGTCTCAATGGTGGGGACTTATGCGATACAACCATGAATCAGGCTCGTGTCCAGGCAGGCGACGGATTCCAGTCAGCCGTAGACACATGCTGTCGACTGCGTCTGTCGGATTCGGTTTGACTGCGTTTTCCACGCTGGCGGCTGAAGAGACCGGAGCCCGTGGTTTTCACTTCGCGCCGAAATGCAGGAATGTCATCTTCTGCTTTATGCCCGGAGGAGTGTCGCACGTGGACTCCTTCGATCCGAAACCTGTTCTGACCCGGCATGACGGACAGCAGATGGGTGACTGGGCAGCCCGCGCCGGAAAGAAGTCACCAGCCACTCCCGGACGTACATGGAAGAAGTGTCCATGGACTTTTGACAACTACGGCGAGTCCGGCATTCCGGTGAGCAGTCTGTTTCCGCACATTTCGAAACACGTAGATGATCTGGCTCTGATTCGTTCGATGGTTGCAGAGTTGCCCCTGCACGCAGCCGGCAATCTGTTTCTGCATTCCGGTCGACTCCGCGCCGGCTCACCAAGCCTTGGATCATGGATCACATACGGACTTGGAAGTGAGAGCAACAACCTTCCCGGATATGTGCTGCTCAACAGTGGCTCGGTCCCGCCCGGGGGAAAAGAGAACTTTGCCAACGGTTACCTTCCCGCAAGCTATCAGGCGACTTCCATTCGGGCTGAAGGTGAACCGCTGAGAAATATTGCTCCGGCGCGCGACAGACAACAGAGGTCCAAGCTGGAGTGGCTGCTGCTGCAGGATCGTCAGTTTGCAGAGACTCTTGGCGCGAACGCTGACATCGATTCGGCCATTCGGAATTATGAGATGGCATTCCGAATGCAGTCGGCTGTCCCCGATACGCTCGACCTGGGTCAGGAAACCGCTCAAACGCATAAAATGTATGGGCTCGATGCAGAAGACAGGGATCTGCGACTTTACGGAATGCAGTGCCTGCGAGCACGCAGGTTGATTGAATCCGGCGTTCGCTTCGTGGAGATCACAGCGAATCCAATCGGACTGGATAATGGCAGTTGGGATCAGCACGCAAACCTGAAGCCGCATCACGAAAAGAATGCACTCGTCACGGACCAACCCATCGCTGCTCTGATCAGTGATCTGAAACAGCGAGGGCTCTTTGACGAGACGCTGATTCTGTGGGCAGGAGAAATGGGGCGTACTCCACACACCGGCAACGGGCACGGCCGGGATCACCATACATCAGGATTCAGTGTCTGGCTCGCCGGTGGAGGAGTACGTGGCGGCACGATCTATGGAGCGACTGATGAACTGGGGATGCATGCCGTTGAGGCCCCGGTCTCCATGCACGATCTGCATGCAACGATCCTGCACCTCATGGGGCTGGATCATGAACGACTGACCGTCCGCTATGGTGGTCGTGACATGCGACTGACGGACGTCCACGGACACGTCGTCCACGGCATCCTGTCGTAACCCGCTTCCAGTTATCAGGCAGTCGCCCAGTCAGGGCGGACCACCACTCAACAGTCGAGAATAAAATGAGAACCAACGTCCTTCTGCTCCTGTTCTGTATCGCGAGTGCCACTGCCGAGGACACGCTGCCACGTTTGTCGGGGCCGGCTCCATCGACCTTTGAGCAGATGTGGGAAGGTTTTGACCCTCGGGCGGAACCACTCGAAACAGAAATTCTGAAGGAGTGGGAAGAAGACGGAACAATCCTGAAAGTGGTTCGTTTTCGAATCGGAGTTTTTAAAGGCCGTAAGAGTCTGCTCGCTGCCGTCTATGGATTCCCCCAGGGCACAAAGCGTCACTCTCTGCCGGGCCTCGTCCAGATTCACGGTGGAGGGCAATATGCTGATCACCGGGCGTGTGTTGCCAACGCAAAGCGAGGGTATGCCACTGTTTCATTGGCATGGGCCGGTCGGATCAGCGCGCCGGACTATCAGGTTTCTCCGAGCGAAGTCCAGCTGTTCTGGGACGGGAAGAAGGGCGATCCCCGCTATCGAGTCACAACAGACTGGGGGGCAGTGGATGGTTACCATGCACCGGGACGCAACGCAGGCAATCATTTCCCGAGTGCAAAATCTGCGGCATGGACGCTGGATGATGTCGAGTCACCTCGGAACAGCGGCTGGTTCCTCTGTGCTCTGGCGGCGCGTCGAGCTCTTACGTTTCTGGAACGACAGCCGGAAGTCGACCCGGACCGACTTGGTGTCTATGGACACTCAATGGGCGGCAAACTGACTGTGATGGCGGCCGTCGATAAACGCGTGAAGGCCGCCGCTCCTTCGTGTGGCGGCATCAGTGACCGGGACAATAAGAGTGCGCTGTTCCGGTCCACGATTGGTGATGAGGTCAGTCTGAAGCAGATTGACTGTCCGATTATGTTTCAGAGTCCGTCCAACGATTTTCACGGTCGGATCGGCGATCTGCCCACAGCTCTCAGCGAAATCAGAAGTGATGAGTGGCGGGTGACCTGTTCGCCGCACCACAACCATCAGGATACGCCTGAGTATGAGGCTGCTTCCATCCTGTGGTTCGATCAGCATCTGCGTCACGATTTTAAATGGCCCACAACGCCTGACACGTCGCTGCTGCTCAAGACGGAGGACGGCATTCCTGTGCTTACGATCCGCCCTGATGATTCACGCCGCATTGTCACTGTAGACGTCTACTACAGCACTCAGGGGGCCTTCTACGATCAACCTGGTCAGCAACTGAATTCTCGCTACCGTTTCTGGCACCACGCAGGAGGCACCAGAACCGAGGACTCATGGACGGCCGCTTTACCTCTTGAAACAACCGACGCGCCACTCTGGATCTTCGCCAATGTGCGCTATGCCCTGGACCATCCGGTTGCAGGTGCTGGCTACTACTATGGCCATTATGAAACCGATGTGGTGAACCTGACGAGCCGTTTGATGAAAGTGTCTGCGGAAGATCTGAATGCAGCGAACGTCCGGGCAACGCTGACTCCGACACAACTGATTGAAGAATTTGACGGCGACTGGGAGAAAGAATGGTTCACCTATCGCCCCAAAGAGTGGGCTCGAACAACGAATAAACTGAATGCCGGCCGATGGGACCCACGGGAAGGATCTGTACTGTCACTCAGGCTGGTGGCAAGCCAGAGCAATACACTGGTCATCCGACTGGATGACTACGTTGCTGAGGTGCAGTTGTCGGGTGGCAGACGCGAACAGGCAGTTGTTCTGAAACCGGCAGATTTTCACGACTTCAATGATCAGTCTTTGAAGGACTTTGGTGGCGTCAGACAGCTGTCGATCTCCGCGCTTGAGCGAGTCCGTCCGCCGCGCGGCCAACAGGGACAAGTACGCACATTTGGTGCCGCATGGAAAGGGCCGGCACCGGAATTTCACCGACTCGAATGGAAGTCCGCTGACTCTGAGTGAGTCAGTGATTCAACAGGAACTCGCGTGTGTTGATCATGGCCCACACGAGGTCCCGCAGACCTTCCGGCAGGCTATCGACGGAGTCCAGGTGCCTGAAGGCACGTTCTCGATCAGACTCAGAGGGCAGCCGGCCAACGGTTCTCAGCCAGACCTGGTTGATGAGGTCTTCGCGGTCCTGCTTGACTCCGTCTGCAATAGCGTCCTCGATATCAAACAGCCAGTCGCTTTCCTCAAGCCGCATCCGGATAAGCGGATCGTTTTGCAGAAATACGGCCTGCAGAAGAGTTGGCTGATTGACCCGTTCACAGTCACAGTTGATCGCTCGAGCCGGCTTCCCGAAGACCTTCATCGCGTGGGTCCCCGCCATCCGCATTGACAGATGACCGGACGCACGACGCTCAAGGTTGGTGCGGACTGACTCAAGACCCTGTGTCGATGCTGTCACCTGCTTCAGGCCATCGTACAGAACTTCGGCGGGAATTCGTCGAGGAATTGCTCGGCTGAAGTTTCGCCGATCATTGGTGTTGGTTTTGTTGGGGCGCCAGCTGCGCTGATAGGTTTGGCTGGTAACGATCTGGCGATGCAGCCATCTCATGTCATACTTCTGATCAATGAACGCCTGAGTGAGCCACTGAAGGAGTGGGCCATTTGATGGTGGATTTGCCGGTGTAAACTGGTCCGGTGGTTCAACGATGCCGGTGTGGAAATAGCCAGCCCAGACTCGATTCACAAACGCACGGGCAAACCACGGATTCGAAGGTTCTCGGATCCAGTCCATCAACGGCTGACGCGGGTCAGACCCGGACTCAACGGTCACAACGCCGCTTCGAAGCAGCGAGATATCTCCGGCGAGGTCTCCAATCGCGAGTTGAGGCCAGTTCACGATACTTCCTCGCTGGGCGGCCGCAAATCCAGGGAAACTGATGTTGCCCTGTGTTCGGAGCGGAGCAAAGAAACGCGAGAACTCGTTGAAGTCGTGCTGCGTCCACTGATCAAACGGATGCTTGTGGCACTGAGCACATTGAAGCTGAATGCCAAGGAAACTGTGCGCAAACGCCAGAGCCTTTTCACTGTCTTCCTGAATCGTTGTACGTGTCCAGTAGTGCGGCATGCTGTGTCGCTTTGAAAAGTCTGCGGGTTCAGCGTTGCGAACGTATGCCGACATCTCTCTTGCGAAGTCCTGTTGAGACTGCCCGTCGGTACGACTGCGCGCCAGTACGATGCCTTCGACCAGTCGGTCATACGGAACATTGTCTGCGACTCGCCGGTAGATCCAGTCGTACCATTGCGTCGCGAACGAGTGTCCGACTTCAAGAACCTGCTGCTCGCCGAATGCAGTGGGGCTGCAGCCCGTGTAATCACAGAGTCGATTGGCCCACCATGCGGCATAGGCAGGTCGTTTCAATAGCTCTTCAATCAGACGCTCGCGTTTGTCTGCCCGTATGTCATTCCGGAAGTCACGGACTTCGTCCGGAGCCGGCAATGTCCCGGTCAGGTCAATGCTGACGCGTCTAAGAAACTCGGTGTCAGTACAAGGTGCTGAGGGAGTGAGTCCCAAACGCTGGAGTTTGTGGTCGACAAGAGTGTCAATTGGATTGCTGTATTTCGGACGCTCTGGTGACTGCTCGGTGAAAGGGCGAATCACAGGGATCGCCGCCACACCGTTGTCGTAGAATGCAATCACGTGCGTGTCGCCCGGCTCGCCCGCAACGATATCAGAGCCGTCGACGACAGCCACCACATCATTATTGGTACGGAAGCGAACAAGCCCCGTCACGTCCTCCTGCTCACCGGTTACCCACTTCGCAATGACGTGAACTGTCTGTCGCTGCCCTGCTTCGGAAAACAGAATTTCTTCCCTGTCGAATTGCAGGCTGGCGAGCTGTGCTGCATCCGCGCCAGCCCCCTTAAGCTTCGTATTCTTTGGCCAGTGAGCTCCTTCTTTGATCCACTGTTCAAGCAGAGCAATACTCTCTTTCGGCAGCCTGCCCGATGGAGGCATCTCCAGACCGTCATAATGTACGGCCTGAATGATCAGACTGTCGTCCGGCTTGCCTGGCACCGCAGCACTACCCGAGTCACCTCCGTCCAGCAGGTTGTCTCGTGAGGTGAGTTGCAGACCTCCCTTGCGATTGCCAAATCCGTGACATTCAAAGCAGTGCGTTTCAAGGATGGGTTGAATCTGTTCCCTGAAGAACAGGTCCGCCGGACTTGCTTCCGTTGGTTCAGGCGGTTTTGCCTGAGCAGTGCCTGCTGCTCCCGACTTTACCCAGCGAGTCAACAGGTTGTGTTCCCATGATCCAGTCAGCAATCGCTGACCACCCTCATGAGGCACTTCGTTGGTTGCCTTGCGAAGCAGCAGACTTTGCTCTGGTGCCCCCGGTTTAATTCTGAATGCATCGCTCGAGGACGACTTTGCGGTAAGGGCGGCGTGATCGGCGGAGAAGTCAAACCCAAACAGCGAAAGGCGGAATCCAGCCTGCCCCTGAAATGAGCCATGACACTTCGCGGAACTGCATCCCAGTCGCCCCAGCAGCGGGACAACATGCTTCTGGAAATCAGGGACAGTGTCTGATGATGCCGCAAACTGCTGATCTACACCGGGCAGCTTGTCCTGGGCATCTACGGACTCAGCAACCGAGGCCAGCAACAACGCAGCTATGGTGATTGGGAACCATCTCATGAGAGACTCCAGACAGTCAGAATTGATGCTGGGAATGTTACGGCAGCCAACAATCAGCGACAAACTGGAATCACCTGCATTCGTGATCGCAGCGATCATTTGTTGAGTGTTGCATACGCTTTGTTACCTTAACAATACCTGGTGCTACGCATTCGGCCCCGGAGACCAATGGTCGTGAGCAGGTCGCGCCGGCTTAACATGACACCTGTGGCTGAATACGTGTATCGATCATGCCACCTCGCTGTCAGAATATGGGTTGGCCAAATTCAATCAGTTTGGCACATCGACTCGCCGCCCGTGTGTGTCAGAAATTGAGCAGCTCTCATAAGCGTTTCCGAATTCGAAGTGGAACACCTCACTGGCCGAGTCGTTGCTGGTTGTTTGCCTGCTCAGGCCGATCGTTACCGGAACTGCTCAATTACAATCCAGTTCAATGTCGTGTTGCTCCCTCCCCTGGGTGTTCCAATCGTCACAGTGAGTCGACCATCAGTCACTTCAACTTCGGTTGTCGTTTCAAAGTAAGAACCGGCGGCAGTGTCCTGATTTTCAAGGACCGTCGCGCCTTCAATCGTCAGATTCTGACCAGGCTGAGGGTAGCCGGCATCACCCACACATGCGCATACGCGATACCGGCCATTTGGAACCGTGCATTCCCAGACGTCCTGCTTCCGGGTAAACACAAAACCGTCCAGAAGTGATTCTGTCAGTCTTCTGAGACGCGTGTTCGCCCTGAGGTCGTTCTTCCAGCCGTATCCCGGTTCACGACTGAACTTTGCGCCAAAGTCTTTCTGAAACCCATCAACGGCTGCACCAGACTCAGATGTGAAGTCGAATGCCTGGATTGCGGCATTGCCCTTTAATTCCACGTCAGGACGTCCATCTCGATGTTGCTCGAGTGTCCATGAAGCAGTTCCCGGAGTGAATGGCAGCGGGTCCTGCGTGTCCGGAATTTCATCACCGTCTGCATCATTCCGCGTCTGCCTGTTTGGTGTGGGAATGGGCTGATCTTTGATGTGCCGCCAGACCATGTTGGCGATGTTCCTCCGCTTTTCAGTTCGCGTCACAAAGATGACAGGGGGGGCGTATCCAGCGTCTCGTACTTTGCTGGCCAGTTTCCCGATCCATTCCGACGTCGCTGGCTCGTCAGGCTCAAACTGCGTACGGGAGGCCTCCATGGGAAACAGTCGCCGCAGGGCGAGTTGTTGAATGGCAGCGAAGTCCTCGTCAGATGGTTCCACATCTGCGAACGGCCAGATTACCAATGGCGTCCCTTCTGACGGCTCCAGCAGTGCGGTGCGAATCTCGTTCAGACGATTCGGATGAAGGTAGAACTCAGCGGGGTCCTCATCGTGTCTCAGATTGACTGCTGCAACGGCACCGCACGCCTGGCCAGCGTGCATCGACTGATCGTGCAGTCGACAGGAGGAACTCACGATACTTGTATAACCGAGGTTCTTTTGTGCTCCGAGAAGTCCTTTCACCTCAGCGGGTACAAAGCTTCGAACAGGGAAGACACAGCGCCCGGTTCCTCCGCGGCCGAACCGGCGATTGTCTCGAAATGAGGCCTCCCACGGTCCGAAAGCGCCATCGTCTGTCGTCCAGTTTCGACGCGTGGGATGAAAATCGAGTTCAAACTGCCATGAAAAGACAGCGTCCGGAAACATTGCTGTGGCATAGCTGGATCGACTGCTGAACCCCAGCACATCCTGCTCACGAACAATGTATTGTGAAACCAGTCGCAGGCTCTCACGAATATACGGTTTTGGGGGCAGCCGATCAGGTGTGCCGAACTCATTGCTGAGTGCCATTCGCCGGAATCGTGGGTACTTTGTCTGGAGGTAATACAGATACTTTAAAGAGTGCCGACGGGCGTCCTGAAAGACAATCTCGCGTTGCTGTGCGGTCAGTGCGACGAAGTTCTTCTTTGATGCTCCAATCTCAGTAGCCTCAAGTCGGGCAGCCACGTCAGCCGGATAAACGTCCAGCGGATAATCGACAGGCGGCGAATTGATCAGCAGCACGTCATTCGATTTGAATGAATCAAAGCCGGAACCATGCACCAGTCGACGGGCCGTGGAAATAAACGCCTCGTCGATCCAGCCCCATTGCCCCGTAAAATATCGGGGGTCGTAGCCGGCAGGTTTTGGAATCAATGCTTCTTCAGTCTGCTCCTCCACAATCATACACCATGTGATTGGATTCAGATCCCCGGAGAATTCGACTGATTCTGGCGCGCTCGGTTCATCAAAATCCGACTTCGCGTCGACTCCGGCGTCCCATTCGGCTCCTGCCCCCTTGATCACGTCTCCCCAGTCGCTGGCATCGATCGTCATCCTCGCACGAACAGTCAATCGATGCGGGCTGACGGAAGACTGAAATGTGACAGCTGTCACACGGCGGCCCATAAGTGTGACAGACTCGACGTGGTAGTTTGAGAATCGTCTCAGCTGGCGAGTGCGTTCGTATGGTGCGAGTAATTCCTGAAAGACCTGCTGCGAATGAACAGGACGACTTGTAGTGATGACTCTTGTGTTGCCGGGGCGTCTGACGCCACCAAACCTGGCTGCATTATTCTGTTCAATTCCTTCAATGACTTCCCGAAAGATGCCGGAACGAGGAATCGGGACAGTGCCGTCGTAACCATGCGCCCGGTTCTCGTCGATTGCCCCCAATGCTTCGGCAGAAAACTGTCCGCCCAGCCATTCGATATCGTTGACGAGCACAATTCGCTTCACACCCATTCTGGCAGCCTGCACGGCCGCCGCGCAACCGGATTCCGTTCCGCCAACGACCAGAAGGTCTGCATCAATGACTGTGGTTTCCATGCCTGCTGCGGCGTGCGTCGCCAACAGGCTCGAGGTGCATGCCATGCACGCGAGAGTTTGAAAAAGAGGCGCAATTATTTTGGCGGTCACTCCGGAGGCAGATCTTTGGTGATGGTGTCGCTTGTTTCGTCGACAGCAGTGTCCGCCCCAGCTTCAGCCGCTTTTCTCGCAGCTTCTTCGGATGCTTTCACATCCTTTGCCAGAATCACCTCGGGGAGCTTCTCTCCTTTGCGGACGAGCTTCATCGAGACTGAGTTCACGCAGTGACGAACGTTCTTGTCTGTGAACTGCTCGCCTTCAAAGACATGTCCAAGGTGTCCGCCGCAGTTCTTGCAGAGAATCTCAACTCTGTAGCCGTCTGCATCCACTTTGCGTTCCACAGCGCCTTTGATCTCGTCGTCAAACGCCGGCCAGCCACAGTTACTGTGGAACTTGTGATCGGACTTGTAGAGCGGAGCGTTGCAGCGACGACAGATGTACGTGCCAGCGTCTTCTGTGTCGGTGTACTCTCCCACGAAGGCCCGTTCAGTGCCCTTTCGCAGGATGACCCATTCTTCGAATTCGCTGAGAGAATTGAACTTCACGGGTTTCACTTTCTTCGGAGACGCCTCAGCGTCGGAATCTGGCTCGGTCTGATCGTTCTGCCCCGTACTGGTTTCGGGGTCCTCGGACTCAGCTGATGTCTCTGTCTCAGCTGCAGCTTCGATTGGGTTCGAGCTGGCAATGTCATCAACTGATGGCTTGCGTGCTGCAGTATCAGGGGCGAGGTTGTCAGCACACCCAACAAGTACAACACAGACAGTAAGTGGCAGGATTCGAAACAGCATTGTGCTCCCTCTTTGAATCAGCATCTGGTCAGATCTTACGACCACAAATCTATTCTAGACCTACCCCATTTTCATGTACAGGTATCCTCTTCTGAGTCCGCGACACTGTTGAGGATGAATGTCAGAAGTTGGTCCGCCTCACTGACCACAATATCGGGGGAATTCTCGACCAGAGCTTCCTCCGAATTCATGCCCCATGTCACAGCGGCGACAGCCGTCTCAGCCGCTCGTGCGGCCTCAATATCACGGATTTCGTCGCCCACGTAGACGGCCCGATCATTGGGGATATTGAGTTGTTTCAGAGCAGATGTGATTCTGCGTTCCTTACCAAACAGTCGCGATGTTCCAGTGATCACCTGGAAGCAGTTCAGGACCTGATTTCGTTCAAGGACGATCTCAATGTTCTTTGTTCGGTTTGACGAAACAACTGCCTGGACGATTCCGGTTTCAGCCAGGCGTTTCACTGTTTCAAAGATTCCAGGGTGCAAACCAATTCGATCACCTCGCCGATGAATTTCGCGCAGAAACCTCACGAATGTCAGTGGCAGGCGATGGGCGGGCACATGGTGTTGCTTCATGAACTGCGAAATAGTCAGGTTCCGCACAGCATGCGGATCGTCGATCGGGACGAAACCCCGCTCAGCAGCAAGTTCATTATAAACTTCGAGCGCAACCGGAAGTGTGTCGGCGAGAGTGCCGTCAAAGTCCCAGACCACTCCCTGAAACCTGACACCCGTCGGGAGCGAACGCTCAGACACCTTTCACGACCGGGTTGGTCAGAGTGCCGATTCCAGCCACCGTGATGGACACGGAATCACCGTTCTCCAGTGTAAAGTCATCGTCCGGAACGATTCCGGTTCCGGTCATCAGGAGAGCGCCCTGAGGAAACTCACTTTCACGAAACAGCCAGTCTGCCAGATCTTCGAGGGTTCGATGCAGCTGGCTCAAATCGGTGGTGCCGCGGAACGCCTCAGATCCACCTCTCTCGATGACAAGTTCAATCTGCGTTCCTGCAAGATCGAGTTCACCATCGGCCAGCAATACGCAGGGACCCACTCCGGCACACTGCCGATAGAACTTGGCCTGCGGGAGGTACAGCGGATTTTCGCCTTCGATGTCGCGAGCAGACATGTCGTTGCCGATCGTATAACCCACAATCTTTCCGTTGGGATTAATGACCAGCGTGAACTCCGGTTCGGGAACCGACCAGTTACTGTCGCGACGGACCCGCACTGGTTCGCCGGGGCCGGCAACCCGTGAGGGAGTCGCCTTAAAGAACAACTCAGGTCGGTCGGCGTCATACACCTTGTCGTAGTGTGACGCACCACTTTCGGATTCTTCCATTCGCGCGACCTGACTGCGCTTATAGGTGACTCCTGCCGCCCAGACTTCCTGATTGTCAACCGGTGCCAGCACCGTCACGTTATCCAGAGGAATGTGGGGCGTATCGGGGCGCAGAAGAAAAGAAGCCAGTCCAGCCGGATCATCTGCGTGCAGAATGTCGCTCAGCGCGTGACAGTTCTCAACCTGAGTCATATCCAGTTGCTGAATGGACTCGGCATGGACGGCAGCCACAGCCTGCAATCCTTCAGAAGTTCGAATGCGTGCCAGTTTCACAGGTACCTCAGGATTCTCAGAAAGTCAGCAAAGCAGATCAGCCGACAGTTCGCATGGCGGCCAGCGTCGTCTGCATGTCTTCCGGTAATGGTGCTTCAAATGTCATTTCGTTTCCACTGACCGGGTGTGAAATTGTCAGACGAAATGCATGCAGTGCCTGTCTGGCAATCAGCGTCTCACCTTTCAGTGGATTACCCGACAGGTGACCGGTCGTCAGTCTGTCTTCGCCGATGTAGAGACGATCCGCCACAATCGGATTACCAATATGCTGCATGTGGACGCGAAGCTGATGAGTTCGGCCGGTATGAGGGTGCAGGTTGATCAGCGAGAATCGTCCGAGTCGTTCGCCGATCTGATAGAAAGTGACCGCTTCCCGGCTGCGCCCGCCCGGCGCACAGACCATCATCTTCTCTCGCACGCGATTGTGCACACAGACGTGAGTTCGAATATAGTCGGACTCCAGATCCGGAATGCCTCGGACGATCGCGCGATACTCTTTGCGAACAGTCCGTTGTTCGAATTGACTGCTGACACGCTGATGGATCTGATTATCACGCGCGACAAGAATCACGCCTGTCGTGTCACGATCAAGCCGATGAACGATTCCCGGTCGATGCCTTCCTGCGACATCACTCAACTGGTCAAAGTGAAACTGCAGCGCAGCAGCCATCGTTCCGCTGTATGTACCTCTGCCTGGATGGACGACCATCCCGGCTGGCTTGTTGATGACGACAATCGCTTCGTCTTCGTACAGGATCTCGAGCGGAATGTCTTCAGGCTCAAAACGATTGTCGTCCGCCTCGGCGAGCTCGACACCAATTCGATCGTTCACGCGGAGCCGCCGAGAGGCTTTCACTTTCAGCCCGTTCAGCAGAACCTGGCCACTCTCGATCGCCTTTTGTAGCCTCGCTCGGCTGTGATTTGGAAAGAGGCGCTTTAGATAGTGATCAAGCCGCCAACCGTGAGCACGCGACTCCACCGTGAGTTCGACGGGTTCAGTGAGGGCTTCTTTGTTTTCTTCGGATCGCTCCTCGAAGCGATCAGGCGAACTCATTTCTGAGCCCCGGCTTCTTCAGCTTTCGGAATCTCAGGCACAGTCGTTCCGGACTCCCTGGTGTCACCTTCGGTTGTGTCACCTTCGGTTGTGTCAGGAGAGCCTTTGCCGGAATCGAGGCCTCGCAAAATGGAATCGAAGTCTGCGTTCGGCATCTGGACGCCGGGACCGCCTCCGCCATGAGGCGTCGCTGGCAGGTTGGTGCTGGGAAGTCTGAAATTCACAAACTGAGTCGCAAAGAGTCGACCTTCAGCAGACTTGAGATCTGCGATACGGCTTTCTGCGTGCTCCTTCATCAGCGTATCGGGGTAGTCCTTGAGAAGTTCTTCCCATGCTCCGACTGCCGCGTCTGTTGACTCATCTTCGCCATCCCAGCGAGTTTCAGCGACGCGTGCCAGACCAATCAATGCTCGTTCACGCACATCAGAAGGAGCATCCGACCGGTCGAGGTTTTGGTAGGCTGCTTCTGCTTCGCTGATCTTCTCCATTGCGGAATCGCGATCAACGAACAGCTGCGGAATGGCACGCTGCATCAGTGCGTTTGCCTGCAGCAGTCGCGACCATGCTCCAACTGCGGTGGCCGGATGATCGTCTGCCAGCAGACCGAGAGCTTCAGGAGATTCTGAATTTGATGCTTCAAACAGCTGCACAGCGAGCGCCGCATCTCCGCTGTCGCGATTGAAGAAAATAACCGCAGCGGCGACAGCAAGAATCGCCGCAACGCCGTAAATCACCAGGTGTCCGTTTGCGTTGAACCATGGCTTGGCGCGATGCAGCAGCTTTTCCAGCTCAGTTGCGTTTGGAGGTATGTTCGAATCTGCTTCTGACATGGAAGTAATCTCAGACTTATTGGGCAGCTCAAATGAAAACTGCTCCGGAAACAGGAGAAACGTGCCGGACGTGCATCAATTCACCGGCTGGACCTCCGTAGAAATCCACAATCGGGCTCTTCCGATCTCCTACGGGGAAGCGCGGAAGTATAAGGCTCAACGGAAGTTGTGGTCAAGCGCCTCCGGGCTCGATGGCTTGGAGGCCGGAACCTGAATGATCGGTCGGCAGGCGTTCTGTGCGGGACATTCGGAACAGTCCCTACAGTCCGCTGCCTAAGGGCCAGAATCATCGCTCAATCGTTGCTCCCCAGTCAGTTTTGCGGCAGAATCTGTCCACAAATCAGTGCAATGCGGCAAACTCTGCCACATCAACAAGGCTTTCTTCACCCGTGTCTGCCCGTCTACCTCAGTGGTTCCGCATCGGAGTCACATGGAATTTTGTTGCGAACCGGCAAAAAACGGCGATAAACTGTCTGAACATCTCACCGGAATGCCGTTTGTGGATTGCCGCCCCGATTTAAGGGATGAACGGTTACTGGTCTTTTCTCAGGAGTTTCACAATGCGTCCACAGTTTAAAGCCCTGTTTCTCGCCGCTGCTGTGGCAGGAATCGTGCTCTCCGGCCATACGAATGCAGCCGAACCAGTTAAGTCGAAGCCCAAGGCTCGCAAGATCGTGCGACCAACCCTTGATGCAAACGCTCCCAAAGTTGGACTGTTTGAAGGGATGAAAGAGGGAACTCTTGAAACCAAAGTCGTTCCCAACGGCGCGATGGGCGGTTACGTCATTATTGGCAATGCAACAGCGGAGCCAATTTCTGTTGAGCTTCCTGAGTCGTTTGTGACCGTACCGACGACGGTTCTCAAGCAGTTCGGTGGTGGTCAGTTCGGCGGTGGTGGCGGACAGTTTGGCGGCGGTGGTGGTCAGTTTGGCGGTCAACAGGGTGGCGGCGGCCAGCAGAATCAAGGTGGTGGCTTTGGTCAGCAGGGCGGCGG
The DNA here is from genome assembly GCA_913031625.1 of uncultured Planctomycetaceae bacterium. Taxonomy (GTDB): domain Bacteria; phylum Planctomycetota; class Planctomycetia; order Planctomycetales; family Planctomycetaceae; genus Fuerstiella. The sequence goes on from CAJWGB010000004.1 coordinate 69,098, forward strand.
TGGTGGTCAGTTTGGTGGTGGCGGCCAGTTCGGCGGTGGTGCTCAGCAGGGCGGTGGTCAGGGCTTCTTTTCCATCCCTGCGGAAATGGCCGTGAAACTGCCATACGCATCTGCCTGCCTGAACCATGGCAAACCAGAGCCAACTCCTCACAGTCAGTACTCCATGATCCCAACCGACAGCTACACTCAGGATCCGGTTCTGAAAGAACTGATCGCCATGGTTGGCACCGGACGACTGAATCCTCAGGCTGCTCAGGCAGCTGTCTGGAATCGCACAGATAACATGAGCTGGGCTCAACTGGCAGCCAAAGCCAACACTCGACTTGTTGGTCGCCCGACTCCTTACTTCAGCCGAGCACAGTTACTCGGTGCTCAGCAGATTTCTGCTCACGCCGCTGGTCGTGCTCGTGAGCGAGCAAAGACTGCAACGGCAACTCCGGAAAAGCAGGAAGAGTCGCCTGCCGCTGTTCCAACTCGGACTCAGGTTCGCAGTCGCGTTCGCTAAGTCATAGTGGACCGAATCAATTGAACGAGCGACCTCGGTCGCTCGTTTTTTTATGCGCAAGTCCCGGGCGGCAATACGCCAATTGCAGTTCACGTGTGACCCGATACGATTGACGTCCACATAGTCCTAACTTTGAGCACCAGGGAGTCTCTCATGGATCGAGCCGCCATCTCAGCTTTTCTCAAGTCATCATTGCAGGACGGACGGCTGTCACGATCGGAGAAAGCCGAACTCCGGAATGTGCTCGCTCTGGATGCTGATGAAGGTCATGAGCGTGACTGGCTGCGTAATGAAGCATTTGAAGTTGCTCAGGCTGGACTTGGTTCGGTTGAGCCTCCGCAGATTCTGGGCTGGCTCGAGACGATCATGGGAATAATGACTATGGCAGAACGTCCCGGTCAGGTGCAGTCCACCAATATCGCTGAAGCACTGTTTAGTCCCGGTCACGATTGTCGCAACCGGATTCAGAAACTGTTGCGTGAGGCAAAGACCAGCGTAGACATTTGCGTCTTCACCATCACGGATGACCGCGTCACCGACTGCATCGTTGATGCCCATGCCAGAGGAGTTCGGGTTCGGGTTATCTCTGACAATGACAAAGCTCATGACCCGGGCAGCGATCTGTATCGAATGAAAAGGGCCGAGCTGCCGGTGGCGTTTGATCGGACTCCCGACCATATGCATCACAAGTTCGCCGTCTTTGACAACCGGATCCTCGTTTCCGGCAGTTACAACTGGACCCGCTCGGCATCCGATCGCAATGAAGAGAACATCATCGTCACGAGTGACGAACGACTGGTTCAGAAGTTTACACGACGATTTGATGCTCTCTGGAAGGAATTTGGCGGAGCGGACTGATGCTGGCCAGATAGGCGAGGCTGCTCGCACATGAAAACCAAAAGCCCGGAGAGTGGTCCCGGTCTCACAGGGCCCGTCGACAGGGCAGGGGGCCCACATCGTGGCGGAAGTCTGCAAGCACTTCGGCCGAGAAACCTTCCGGGATCTATCTGTCCAGGATTTCGTTGCCGAGTCCCTGAAGCCGCCCTCCGGATCCAGGAAGTCCGTGGTCGCGTTGGCCACCACCGCCAGGACCACCACGGGAAGTAGCTCCTTCGCCCCCACGAATCTTCGGTCCGTCTTTCTGGTTTCCGGGATCTCCAAAGCCAGGTCTTCCGTTGCCCGGCCCGCCCCCCTGCTGACCACCGGGCCCGCCGCGCCGCTGTCCGCCCTGGCCGGAGCCTCCTCCAAAACCGCCACGACCACCGTTACCCGGTCCACGTCTCCTGGAACCGAAACCGCTGGACCGGAAACGCAGTACTTCGCTGAGGCGTTTGACCAGGCGATACTCGGTCGAATCCTCGCTAAATTGATTGATGATCAGTTGAAGGCGCAATGCGTGTTCGGCATCTCGGGAGTCCATCTGCAACATTTGAATCTGCTGGTCGCGTTCCTGCGATTCAAACGTTGCAACGATGTCTCCGTCTCGGTATTTCCTTCTGAAATGAATTGCGAAGTGCTGCATTGCTAAATGAACAGCGTTAAACACCTCAAACGATCTGGGTGACTTGCCTGACTCCAGCAGTCTTTCTCCATAGAGCGCATTCACTTTGTTCCGGAACTCTTCGTTTCGTCCCTTTGAGTGAACCAGCTCAAAAAATGCGAAGATCTTGACCAGTGACACTTCACAAACCTGATTCTCATCGAAGCCCTTTAGATTCTCTGTCAGTTCAACTTCGTTCTCTTCAAGGACTGAGTCCAGGAATTCAATGAATTCCTGTTCTGAAAATGTCTGTTCTGTGTGTTCCGACCGGCCGCCGAAGGAACCCTGTGACACATGGATCAGATGTGATTCTGCCTGAGTCTCCAGGTAAAGGTCCCCGATCCGTGCCACCCATTCTTTCTCGCCGGTTTCACGAAGCTGGCGGCGTTGTGAGTCAGACAGCGACTGATACCACTCACGGAAGTTCTTCAGTTTGGTGGCGAGTTTCGGGTCCTGCTGAACGGCGGCATGCATCTCCTGCAGATGCTCGCGGTCTTTCTGATTCAATGCTTCTTCGAAGGATGCCGCTTTCTGAAGTAACTGACGCTGTTCAGAGGGATCCAGTGCAGAGAACTTCTCCCGGGCCTCCTGATCGTCCGCTGTTTGACTGTTTCTGATTCCGGACGACAGGCCAACTGCGCAAACAACACCTGCAAGGACGGCGAGGATGGGAATGATGGTTTCACGACTCACGGTTGTTCCTCTCGTGACACGGTGAAGGAACTGTCAGGGGCCTTTAGATCCCGCAACTGCTGCACGCCTGGAACAATGAGATAGGCGTCTGACTCCCGCAGCATTTCAAAGTTATCGAGTGCTGTTCGGGTTTTGTTGTTTTCGGGCTCTGCCAGCAGAAAGCTGCCGGCAGCAAGTCCACCGATTCCGCCAACCAGTCCCAGCAGAAAGCAGGGGAGGATGCGGTACTTTGCCAGAGCCTGTATGAAAGGCTTTAGTGGGTTGCTGAGCTCTTCAGATGGCTTGCTTTTTGTTTCGGCGGCGATCGTCGCCAGCGTGTCCTGTGTAAACTTCTGTCCGCCGGACAATGACTGGAGACTGTCCAGCATTTCCCATGTACGCGACAGCAGGTCAGCTTCTTTCCTGAGTGTGTGGTCGTTTACCAGTTCCTGTTCGACTTCGACCATCTGAGTATCATCGAGCTCACCGTCGAGGTAGCTGACGATTTTCGTCATTGCCTCTTCCGGTTCAGAATCTTCGATGTGTGTGTCCTGTGACATCAGACGTATCGTTCTAAAGCGTCTTTGAGTTTTGATCTTGCTCGTGACAGCAGTGACTTCACCGCGACCACATTAAGGTCCATGATCTCACCGATATCCTGGTAACTCATCCCTTCAAACTTATGCAGCAGAACCGCCATTTTCTGACGTTCGTTCAGTGTCTCGAGGGCTTCTCGAACGATGTCCTGCGTTTCAAGGGAATCAATCTGTCTGGTCGGCATAAGTGCCGACTTTTCTGCCAGAATCTGTTCTTCCGGACGGATTGACGGGTTAGAAGTTCTTGGAGAAAGGGGAATTTCGCGTCTGCGGGCCAACCCGCGCCGCTGATTACTGGCCAGATTGTGAGCGATTCGGAACAGCCACGTCGAAAACCGAGCCCGGGCCGTGTACCTCTCCCGCGAGCGGAAAACTCGCAGAAACACTTCCTGGACCATGTCTTCCGCAATGGTGCGATCACGGATGAGGTGGAAAAAGAATCCCAGGAGACGGTCCTGATAGCGTTCCACAAGCAGTGGAAATGCTTCGTCGTCGCCTGCAACCACGCGCAACATCAATTGCACGTCCGGATCAGCGAGATACTGGTTCGGGAGGGACTGGGATACCAATTTCAACTCCTCAACAGCGCTTCGGCTGCGAGCAGATTATTGCAGAATGGATGGGCGAGCAGCTGTTTAAGTGCAAACCTTAAGCTGTGAATCGGACAAATGACAGCTTGCGGCTTCGAGAAGCGGTCCGCATCAGAAACAAACACCCCACGTACGCAATTGTTTCCAGCGCATAAAAAAACCTCGGCAAAAATGCCGAGGTTTAGGTGACCCCAAGGGGATTTGAACCCCTGTTACTGGAATGAAAATCCAGGGTCCTAGGCCTGACTAGACGATGGGGCCATCGTTTACAAAGGTGTCGGATAACGGGCGGTGCCTACTTCAATCAAATGAGGCGAAGCGTCAAAAACCGACGGCTGTATGATGATGGTCGGTGGGCCTGAGGAGTAGCACAGGACAGAGGAATTCGACTTATTGTTCGGACTGAGAAGAATTTTCTCGCAGGATTGCGTCCAGGACTTCTTTCCGATGTACCGGAATCTCACGCGGAGCCTGAATTCCGAGTCGCACCTTGTCGCCTCTTACTTCCACCACGGTTACGACGATGTCATCGTTGATGACAACGCTCTCACTTTTCTTTCTTGACAACACCAACATAACGCACCCTTTGACGGAGGTGGCAAAACAAAACCAAGCGGTTGCTTCCGCGGATTTGATGCCAATCAACCAACATTGTACGCTGGCTGGACAGTTCGTCAACCAGCCGATCACTCAGAATCGGCCGTTTCGAGTGCTTGGAAGTGTCTGTCCCCAGGCAGCCAGAATCTTCCTAACTGCCTGGTTTCAAACGCTTTACTGCTACTCGATCATTTCCTTCAGTTTCTTCAGAGCACGTACTTTAACAACATCTGAAGCAGGTCGAGCTTTGATGGTGATCGCTTCGCCAGTCTGTGGATTTCGGCCTGGTCGTTCCGGCTGAGCTTTCTTGTGGTGAACGTAAATCTTCAGGAGACCCGGAAGATTGAATGTTCGGCTGCCTCCCTGAAGGCTTTCGGAAATCAGAGCTTCCAGCGACTCAAGGAGGGAAGATACATCCTTGCGGCTCAGCCCCGTGGACTCAGAAAGTGAATTCAGGATCTCGGATTTTGAGAGGGGTTTGTCCTTGGCCATTGAGAAAGAGCTCCAGGCAGCGTCCGCGGATCATACCAAGCCGTCCGCGGACGTCCCGGGGGTGACGCGCACACGCAGGCTATATACTCCGCGACCGCAGCAGTCCCCGGAAAACGGCTATCAGCGAGCAGGACACAGACACGGAGCAACGCGGGCCGACGCCACCGCCCTGGTACGCGTTCGCCTTCCGCGACTATCGCTTCCTGTGGGCAACGATGGTCACAACGCAGATTGTCCTGTGGATGCGCATTCTCGGGACCGCCCAATGGCTGTACGA
>CAJWGB010000005.1 GCA_913031625.1 uncultured Planctomycetaceae bacterium
TGGATGGCTCACCAGCCGACTGTGTGCGCGTGGGGCTGACAGGACTGAATCACGAGCGGCCGGACTTTGTAATCGCCGGCATCAATCCTGGAGCGAACCTGGGAGTCGACCTGTTCTACTCCGGCACCGCTGCCGCGGCGCGGGAAGCAGCCATCATGGGGGTACCGGCAATTGCTGTCTCTCGATATGTCAGGCCTGACATATCGATCAATTGGCAGCAGATTACTCCTCACGTGACGAGTGCCCTTCGAAATCTCACTGCCACGGAACGAACACTTCCTGCGGGCCAGTTCTGGAATCTCAACTTTCCGGCTGTGGCTGAAACGGAGTATCCGAAGGAATTAACGATTGCACCGCAGGGACTGCAGTCACACGAGATTATCTTCTCTCCTGTTGAATCTTCTGACGAAGAGACGCTGCTTGAATACCGAGGCGTCTACAGCAATCGTGGACAGTCCGGAGCATGTGACGTCAGTCACGTCTTCGGTGACCGGATCGTGGCCACACCTGTTGACCTGTGCAACACGGCAAGCCATCACGAGCTCGGATGAACCTGTCGGACTTACAGTCCATCGTGCATTTCCGTTTGGTCAATGTGGCTGTCTCAGGATTCTTCACCCTCCCCTCGGGTGGTGAATCAACAGCACGGGGAAGCCGGTCAGCCATGATGGACTAAGTTATTCCTGGCACCGCGATCCACGAGCACGACGAAACAAGCCATCCGAAAGCAACGAGCTGGAAGGCTGAATTTTCACGAATCCAGCTACCAGAGAATGCGCTGCGGGCCTCGAAACCCGCTGCGTGAGCAGGGGACTGTTTTACGCCTGAGAGCGGATCCCTCGCTTACACGTCGCGTTACTCCTGAGCCAGGCGCAGAACCTGATTCGAATGCTTTCTAAGTCACGGAGACTCGGCGCACCCGATGGACGGCCAGTTTAAGGAGCACCCAGACCGCGGAGATACACTCCTTAAAACTGATCTTGGTCTCACCGTGCTGCCGGTTATCAAACACAATGGGCGACTCTGCAAAGGTGCAGCCAGATCGCCTCAGGCGATACAGCACTTCCTCCTGAAATGCATAACCCATGGAAAGCGTCTGCTGCCAGTTGATCGCGGCCAGCGATTTAACTGAGTAGCAGCGGTAGCTCCCACTGTTGTCTCGTGTTTCCAGGCCCAACATGAATCGTGCATAGATGTTGATCGTACGACTCATCAGATGCCGCAACATGCTCCATCCGTTGATGCTGCCGCCGGACACGTAACGTGAACCAATCGCAACGTCATGAGTTTCTGACAGCTCTCTCAGTTCGGGAATGTGGCGAGGATTGTGGCTCAGATCGGCGTCCATATTCAGCAGACGCTCGTAACCGTGTTCGATGCCATATCTGAAACCGGCCAGAGTGGCGGCGCCGAGTCCTTCTTTGGTTTCTCTCAGGAGTAACTGCACGGCAGGATCATTCTCTGAGAGTTCACGGACAACACCCGCCGTACCGTCAGGCGAGTTATCGTCGATAACGAGGATATCTGCATCCGGCGCCACCTGGCGCAGCTCAGGAATCAGCAGACGAATATTCTGCTGTTCATTGTACGTACAAAGAGTAATCAGGAGTGGCTTCATAAGTTTGCCAAAGCCCTGAATCAGCATCGGAAGTCATACGCCAGGACTCACTCAGACATACGAATGGACAGACTATTCCGCTGAATCGAGCACGCCACATTCTTCAAGGATTCGCTGGAGCCGCAACGGCGGCAGCCCAAGAGAGGACGAAAACGCCGCGCGAGGTGTCCGGTCGTTCGGACTGCGAGGTCCGAACGGCTGAGCACCTCTGCGAATGGCCCTGATCAGGACATTGCGAGCCGTGTGTTCGAGGTCGATGAATTCCATCACCGTCGTGTCATAACCCACATAGTCGAGTAACTCAGCCCGAACTGCGTCGGTCTGCAGTTCACAAAAGCGTTCGTGCAGAATCCCATGTCCATGAATCGGGCTGTCTGAAGTTCGAGGCAGAGTGGAAGCCAGTTCGTGGTGGCAGCATGGAACTGCCATGATCACATCCGCATTCCACCGGACGGCTGCCCCGATAGCATCATCCGTTGCTGTGTCACAGGCATGCAGAGACATCGCAAGATGCACGTGCTCTTCGCGCTGCTGAAAGTCATTGATGGTGCCCTGTGCGAATTCCAGATCTGTCAGCTGCAGTTCACCGGCCAGTCGGCGACATGTCTCAACAATCTCCGGTCGCTGTTCGATTGCCGTCATGGAGACCTGCCGACCAAGGATCTCTGTCAGATAGTAGTGCGTAGCAAATGTCAGATAACTCTTGCCGGCCCCGAAATCCATGACGCGAATTGTCTCGTCCTGCGGCAGTCGACCTGCAATGTCATGGATAAACTCAACATACCGATTGATTTGCCGCAGCTTTGCATGACGGCCGGACTTCACATTTCCAGCGGGCGACATCAGTCCTGTGGCAACAAGAAACGGTGCCGGTGTTCCTTCGGGAATCAGGTGTGACTTAGGCTGATCATGTTCTGCAGGTTTTGAGGCTCGCTTAGAAGACAGCTTTTGCTTTTGGAGCCGGCAGACGCCCTTTTTGTTGAACCTTGCGGACCACTGTGAATCGCTGGCGTCAATGTGCACGTGACGGAATACTGCGCCGGCCAGGGACTGCATCCGCTCGAGGGCTGCCGCTGGCTCAAGGTTCTCGTGAAACTCCTGCCTGCCTCGCCGTTCAGTCTGCTGATACTTCAGCCCCTCCTTGAGTGCAACGGGGCGCAGATCCACGCGACGCACGTCTGCCTGCCGCGCGGCTGGTTTGCTGAACACAGCATGGACAAGTCGCTCCTCCTGAACGAGGCCGGCAATGAGTTCGTTCAGTTCAGTCGACTCTGACATGATTCACGCAATGGTATTGTGGTCGCAATTGTCTGACTTCAGGTTAAACTTCCGCTTGAACGGCGTGTGTCCCGCGACGAATGCAGCTGTTACTTTTTTCGAAACACAAACGACAAGGCCATTGAAATGGCACTGAATAAGAAACAGAAAAAGCAGCTGGATGTGCTGAAGAAAAAAATCCAGAAGACTCAGCAGCTGTTGAATGCTGCCAAAAACCAGCCGGACGATCCTCATGAAGTCCCGCGTCTGGAATCTGAAATTGCCAGCCTCCAGGCTGAAGTTCAGAAAATCAAGTCAGACGGATGACGGATCTCGTGTCTGACTCGCAGGCAGGTCCTCCTGAGTATCCGCCCACCGTCATGGTGGTTCACCCCAAAGAGCGTCGCAGCAAATGTACGGTGGAGCCACTGCGAGGACGCACGGATTTTGAATTCGTTCGATTTCCGGACCCGGTTCCTCGATCGCTGGAAGGATATGTGCGGCTGGGAATTGGGGGCCCCGTCCTCACCAGGGAAGATGCTTCCGCAGGTCTGCTTGTTCTCGACGGCACATGGAAGCTGGCTGCCAAAATGGAACCGGACTACGCGCATCTGCCCATCCGAAGTCTTCCTCAGCTCAGGACAGCCTACCCTCGTACTTCCAAGGTCTTTGAGGATCCATCTGCGGGTCTGGCAACTGTGGAAGCAGTCTACGCAGCACTTCTGTTGATGGGACGCCCCATCGAGGGAATCCTCGATAATTACTACTGGCGCGAAGAGTTCCTGCAGCTGAACGAGTGGCAGTAGCCGGGCGACGAAGCCGTCGGACTCACTGTCGTCGTTAAACGGACCCCTGAGGCATTATGAACTGCTCTGAATCCGAGAGGACCGACCGAGCGGGTCTCAGGACAGGCTCAACCTCACCTTCAACCTTACCTTCAACCGCGTGGTCCCGACCAAGATCCTGAATCAACTGCACCAGTTCGTCTTCAAAGGACTGCAGTCCGCCAATCAGTTCACTCATCCACTTACAGATGGAACCTTCGCCAACCGCCCCCACAACACGAATGTATCCGACTCGCATTCCTTCCACGATAAGTGGGATTTCTGACTTCTACTCTTCGTGAGCCTCTGTCTTATTTCGTCGTTTCCAGCTGGCATGATACTCCTCGCCGATGCGAGGGAGATTGACGCCGAACTCAACCCTATCCATTTCAAATCGCTCAGCGAAAGCAACCAGCATTTCCCACAGCGACTGCCAGTTCTGATCTCCGTACAGCCGCACCTTTTCATCATGCAAAACAGCCGTGAATGTTGTTTTTCTGCAACACTCACCGTGCAATATCCGGCCACCCTCGCAAGCGGGCGATGAAAGCCGGTAGCTCGACATAAGTCGTTTGGCATCCGTGCCTATTGTGAGCCGAGACGCGTGAGCGTCCGGGCAGAGCACAGTCTGGTCGCTCCTTGATGCCCGAAGCCCTGGCCTTCGGCTATCTGGTGACACCGCTGGAGGACTCAGTCCGATCGCCGGAATCGACAAGGCCTTCCTGCGGGAATGGCTGAGAAAGATGGAAACCGATGGTGACAGCTTGATAGCCGCGCGAGCCGCCCAGCTAGGCACACTTACGAGTTGGCTGCCGGATTGTTCAATTCAACTCGGAAAGTGGCTCGGCCGGAGTGCTTGCACACTTCCGCTAATACGAGGCACTTCCTGCAGCAGCGAGGGACAACGTTGCACGTGCGAACAGATCGCTCGCACTTCGGGTTTCGATTCAGGCAGACGCCAAACTTAAATTGAATGCACTCTCACAAGGGTGCAACGAGGCATAGACGGTACGTTGCCCCTCTGGCCACAGTTCGTCGGACCCATGGCTCGCGGAGGGACGAGAGCTTATTTCAGTGAGTCCCGGCAGAACCCTCAGTTCCGGAAGTGGTTTCTGCATTCTCGTTCATCGAACAGATAGCTGGCCTGATGCGCGCTCTCAGGTTGGGTCACAACTCTGAAGCAACCAGAGACGCCAGCACCTTCCGCGTTCCCTCAAAAGGGCGGCGTCCATGCATGGCGACGTAATTGTCTACCAGAGCGACATCGGTGGTTTGCCACGGTAGATCAAATGTGATCTCTTCCGCCATCTCTATGACAGTAGAGATTGTTGCCGGGTCCAGAGTACGCCCATCTCCGAAGGTAATGGACCCGGCAGGGTCATTTCGTGAGTCCTTCCAGCCATGAAAAGCGGCAATGAGTTGATTGAAGAACGTGCGACGTCCGTCAGCAAGGACTCGAACAGCCTGCAGCACCGGTGTCGTGACCTTCAGGCATTCATTGGGTAGCCACTCCCACGTATACCCCAACCCTGTCATCGTCTGTTCCGCATCATATGGGGTGTCTGCAGTCCACGTGCTGCGCCAGGATCGCCCCATCCCGGATCGGGGGTCGTCGTCACCCGGCATTGTGTGAGAATACTTCAACCCGAGTGACTCACAATCTGAAGCGAATTCAGGCAGCTCCCGTCGCATGCGGGCAAATAATACGTCGCTTCGACACAGCGGAGTGGCACCGCCCGATTCAGCGGCCTGTTCACAGAAGAAGAACAGCATGGAAGGATAGATCGGTGTTTGCGCCATCTCGTGGTGCAAACATATGTTTACATCCGAGGGAGCTTCATTAGCCGTAAACACTCTGTCAGTCCGGTTGGTCCGTACAGCATTCGACAGCGAGTCCTCGTATCGAAAATTCGGCAGATCAAACGCACGAATAAACTGATCGAAGTCTGCGTCTGAATGAACGGGAAAACCGCGAAACAGAACAGCGCCATGAAGTGACGCGTCATTGACCAGTGAGTCACGGTGTGACTGAATCCACTCTCGAGTGTCCTCGATGGAACAGGACTCAGAGTGATTCAGCAGGACGAGTGGGAAAACAGACGAGTCGTCATCCGTCCGCTGCCCTGGAAGTGAAAGAGACTCGACGGTAATGCTTTGATTCATCGGTGGGGCCACAGACAACGGACAGAATGTGCGTCAGATGCCATTGTGAACAACAATGCTGCGCCCGCATAGTAAGACGAGCCAATTGAATTGCCGCGTTGTGTGTGGGGGGGGGTTAGTTGCCGATCGCTTCATCCGGCAACATGTGGCCCATCTTTTCCTTCTTGGCAGCCATATAACTGGTTCGGCACTCGTGTGGAGGAGCAACAATTGGAACCTGCTCTACCAGTTCCAGATCCCATGCGTTGTAGACAAAGTCTTCCGTCTTCTTGGGATTGTTGGTCAGCAGCCGAACGCGTTGCAGTCCCAGATCCTTGAGGATCTGTAAACCCACCATGTAGTCTCGCATGTCCGCTTTGAAACCCAGTTTGTGATTGGCTTCGACCGTATCCAGCCCTTCGTCCTGGAGACGATAGGCCTGCAGTTTGGCCAGCAAACCGATCCCGCGTCCCTCCTGCGGAAGATAAACGACAGCTCCCGCACCTTCTTCATGAATCATCTGCATGGCCATATGCAGTTGGTCGCCACAATCGCACCTTAGTGAATCAAGGACGTCACCGGTAAAACAGGATGAGTGCATGCGAACAAGTGGCGCGTCCACTTTTGACAGATCTCCCCAGACGATCGCGAGTGGCTCCTGAGATTCATGAGCAACCTGGTATCCGATCATCTGAGGCGTCCCAAATCGCTGTGTCGGGATGCTCACCTCGACTGCTCGCTTCACCAACTGCTCACGCATGCGGCGATACTTAATCAGCGCTTCAATCGAGAGGATCGGAATGTCGTATTGAGTGCTGATCTCTTCCAGTTCAGCAAGGTCAGCCATTCCGTGTCCATACTGACTGCAGATTTCGATCAGTGTGCCAACCGGTCGGAGCCCCGCCAGTCGCATCAGATCGACAGCCGCCTCTGTGTGCCCCGCGCGACGCAGGACACCACCGTCCATCGCCATCAACGGAGCCATGTGCCCGGGGCGAACAAAATTACTGGCAGTCGCTGAGGGGTTTGCAAGTTCGCGAACGGTGATCGCTCGGTTTTCGGCGCTGACACCCGTTCCGGCACGCTCGTGATCCACCATCGTCAGGAACGCTGTCTTGTGGGGCGCTGTATTGGAACTGTCGTCGATGACGGGGTTCAGGTTGAGTCGCTTAGCTTCTTCGGCGGACATTGGCACGCACATGGTGCCGCGGCCGATCTTCAGCATGAAGTCGACCTGTTCCGAAGTGATGGACTGAGCAGCACAGATGAAATCTCCCTCATTCTCACGGTCCGCATCGTCGACCACGATAATCATCTCACCAGCGCTGAGTGCCTGTATGGCTCGTTCTACGTCCGAAAATGACATTACAGAATCCTGAAGAGTAACCTTGCCGAAATAACATCTTCGGCCGCCCTTCCATTCTAGGCACGCCCCTCGGCGCAACAACGTTTGGTTCGATGAACGACCGAACAATATCGAAAACCGCACATAATCCCGCATGACCCGCAGGGTCGCCTTCGGTTTCGGCACCGTGGTTCACGCTGAAGCACCTGCATCAGCCGTGCAGGCATTTCAGCTGAGTGCAGATGTCATCGTTTACTACGACCCGGCAGATCCATCCAGTGCAGTGCTGATGACGGGCTCCCATTTCTTCCGATGCGATCGCTGCTGATCGCCCGGACATTATTCGAGCGGCTGGACAACCACTTGATCCGAGCGGCGCCATAGCTGGAGGCTCAATGGTTCACGCGGCGATTTGTCCCACCTGTGAGATGAGATTGACTCCGATTTGATTTGGGAATTCCCGTGTCTAACATGTCTGAACAGGCTCCGAATCCGGCGGTTGCACTGGCAACTCCTGTCGGTTCGAGCCAGAGCACGCCTGCAAATCTCAGGTTCCCGCATCCTCCTGCTACAGGTCAATCCTTCCATGATCGAGATTCCCGTTATCCGCTGGGGTCAGCCGTACGAGTCGCTCGAAAAGGCCGATGTTGTCCACTTCGAGACCGGCGAAACGATGGCTCAAATGCATCAGGCCAATGCCGGTCTGGTCAAAATGGACTCGAGAAAAGCGGCCAAAGCGCGACAGCTGCTGCGTGAGTTTACGCCCCGGCAGCTGATCGAAATGTGTGAGAAAGCAGCTGACCTCTTTCTGGAAGCCGAACTTCCGCTTGGCAACGGGACTCAGACGCCCGATGAGTTCTGCGAGATTCAGTCAGCGACGACTGGTCTTCCGCTGAATATGGCAAAGGCCAACATGGGCAAGATTGCCTTCGTGTTAAAGAACATGGGGGCCACTCTGAATGCGCTCACCCGCGGCCTGCCACTGGAAATCCTGCACAAGGGTTTTGGCATGGAAGACCGCGGCGTCATGGTCAGCTATCAGGCAACGACCGACACGCTGGGCCTCGTGCTGCCTTCCAACTCACCAGGTGTGCACACGCTGTGGCTGCCGGCGATTCCTCTTCAGGTCGGCCTTGTTCTCAAACCAGGTTCGTCTGAGCCATGGACGCCTTACCGCATGTTCGAAGCGTTCGCAGCGGCCGGTGTTCCGCGAGAAGCCTTCTGTCTGTATCCAGGTCCGCACGAAGTCGGCAACGCAGTTCTTGAGAAGTGCGAACGTGCGATGATCTTTGGTGGGACTGCGACTGTCGAAAAGTACGCTGCCAATCCGAAGGTACAGGCTCACGGACCAGGCTTCAGTAAGATCCTTCTGGGTGACGACATTGTTGACCAGTGGGAGGATTACCTAGACCTGATGATCAAGAGTGTGCTGATTAACGGCGGACGCAGCTGTATCAACTGTTCGGGAATCTGGGCGTCTCGCCATACGGAGGCCATCGCAGATGCACTGGCTCAGAAGCTTGGCCCCATTGAAGCACTGCCGACAACTGACCCGGAAGCAGCCCTTGCTGCCTTCACGATGGAAGGCGCCGCCGAAGCGATGAACAACATGATCGAAGACGGCATTCAGTCTCCTGCCGTCACGGAAGTCACGGCTCAGTATCGCAACGGAGATCGACTCATCCAGAGGGAACGCTGCGATTACCTGCGACCGACGGTCCTGCACGTCAGCGACGTCGACGACGACATGGCAAATACAGAATTCATGTTCCCGTTCGTGTCAGTCACCCAGTGTCCTCAGGATCAGATGCTGAGAAAGATCGGCCCCACGCTGGTAGGAACGGCGATCACGAATGACGAAGCATGGTCCAGACAGCTGGTGGATGCTCGTCACATTGACCGGCTTAATGTCGGTGCCGTGCCAACCTGTGCTCTGAACTGGCTTCAGCCGCACGAAGGAAACATTATCGACTTCCTGTATCGCAACCGCGCATTCCAGAACAGTCTGCCGCCGGCACACTAAGCAGAAGATTCTGCCGCCGGGCTCTGTGAGCCCGTTTGATGACTGGACTCCACGAAGATCCACCACGCCGCCCGAGCCGGACACACTCGCTGGCGTGCGTGAGCGCCGCTTCCCTGTTATGGACCAGCCTGACTATTCGGCGTCACAATGGCTCAGTGCAAGCAGGCAGTAAGCAGTCACCAGATTCGGATCGCCCTCGTACCAGCGGTCAGCCGGGTTGGTCCAGCTGCCGTTGTTTTGCTGAAGACTCTGCAAGCGCGAAATCAACTCTGTGCGCCAGGCGTGTTTCTTTCCCGCCGCATCCGTGAACTCAGCCTCACCCAGCAATTCCATCGTGCGGGCAAAAGTGTGGAAGTAGTAGAACAGTCCCTGCTGCCCAACGCCCGGGTTCTCCTTCAAGGTGTAGTTCTTACGAATCCATGCAGTCGCTGCTTTTACTCGGATGTCATCTTTCTTGAGGCCCGCGTAGATCAGACTCTTGAGCCCCGCATAAGTCATACTTCCGTAGGATCGCAGTCCGCCGTTGTCTGTCGCGCCCGCTTTAGATTCACTCCCGGCAGCTGGCGTATAAATGAAACCTCCGTCGTTGACCTTAGTGGCAAAGGGCAGGTCGTTGTGAGACGTCTCAAGGTTCTGAGCACGCGACACAAATTTCAGGATCTTCTGCATCGCAGGATCATCATTTTTGACGCCAGCTTTTTTCAACGCTTCCAGCAGGAATTGAGTGTTCGACATATCCGGCCGCTGGTGCGATCCATAGCCCGCGCCTCCCCATGCGGCATCAGAGGATTCAATCCCTTCTCCCTGGTCCCACTGCAGTTCTCGAAGAAACTTTTCGGCGTTCTTAATCTGCTTTGTGTACTGCCCGTCAGCATTTGCTTCTGACAGTGCCATGAGTGAAATGCACGTTTCATAGTTTCGATGCAGGCTGCCTTTGGCGTAGATGCCGCCGTCCTTCTTGATGTGTGACAGCAGGTTAGCAAGGCCGCTCACGACCATTGGGTCTTCGGGAGAGACACCTGATCGAAGCAGAGCGGTTGTGACGAGGCCTGTGACTCCCACCAGTTCGTTTTTCGTCCACGAGCCGTCCTTGTTTTTCGTGATGCCAAGAAACTGAATGGCCTTTTTACGCATGGCATCAACAGCAGGATCCGCTGACACGCAGGCAGGGGATGCCGTCAGCACTGCCACCAACGCAAGAGTCGAAATTCGAGACATAGGGTCAGCCTTATCGATGAGCGGTAAGAATTCGTTGACTTGCTGACGAGTCAGCAGATCGCGTTGACTTGCTGACGGGTCAGCAGATCGTCAATGGCGACGACGTAACAGCCTGTGTTGTGAGCAGGCCATCCCTCCGTGCACAATTGATGCCAAAGGAGCGGAATGCAGGCAATCCGATTGCCGGGTTGGAAGGCGGATAGACCTGAGCCCCGCAGCCTTGTTATTGTATGCCCGAGACACTCGCCTCCCAAACAGACGTCGCCGCTTTTTGTGTGATCAGCGGTACTGGAAGTTGCATTTATCCCTACCGGCAGCATGTCTGAAATGACCGAATCCAACGACCTGCCTGTTTTGACTCCTCAGGATCTCAATCCTGTTCCGGTTTTCAATTGCCATGTAATTCTCGGTCCGCCGGATCATCGCGGAATGATTGCCGGACGGACCGCCAACCTGCCGAATATTTCGGCACAGGGAGCCACGGAACGAGACGTCCTGACTTCCCTGATGAAGCAGTTTAAGGAGACTGTCTCGGACTGCCATCAGCGAGGGGAAGACGTACCGTTTGTGGATCCTCCGGAACCTGCCGGTGATGGTGAAGTGGAACGATTCATTCCCGTTCATCTTTGATCCGATGACTCAATGCTGCGGTAACCAGCAGCCGCATGTTCGCCGGTCGGTCGAATTCCTGTCCATTCCTCAGCCGTCACCCTCTGACAAATCGCCATGGAAGATCTCGCACAGCACATCTTTACATTTCTGATGCTGACCCTGCTGCAGGCAGTCCTTGGATTCGACAATCTGCTGTATATCTCCATCGAGTCAAAACGGGTTGAGGAATCAAAGCAGTCCTTCGTCCGCAAATGGGGCATCGGCCTGGCAATCTTCCTGAGAATCACCCTGCTGTTTGCCGTAACAGCAGCAATCTCCAGATTCTCAAGCGTGTTCTGGTCATTGCACACGTCAGCGATTTCATTCGACCTGACCGTGCATTCACTGATCGTTCTGATCGGCGGCGGGTTTGTAATCTATACGGCCGTCAAAGAGATCTCACACATGCTGGCGGACAGTTCTCTGTCGGACCATAACGAAAACGACAAGCGGACTGTTGGAGTGGCGATGTTCTGGATCGTAACCATGAACATGGTCTTCAGCTTTGACTCCATTCTGAGTGCCATTGCTCTGGCCGCCACAAAGAACAAGGAAACTGACGCCACTGAAATCACCACGGCTGCCATGATCGTGATGTCGCTCGCCATTATCTCCAGCGGTGTCATGATGATCTGGCTGTCGGATCGCGTGAGCAACTTCCTGAAGAAGAATCGCCTCTACGAAGTGCTCGGACTCTTCATTCTGTTCATTGTTGGCATCATGCTGGTGTCCGAGGGTGGCGAGCTGGCCAAAGTACACCTTGCCGGACACGAAGTGCATGCGATGGCCAAGAGTACGTTCTACTTTGTCCTCGCAGTGCTGGTCATCGTGGACATTGTGCAGGGCCGGTTTCAGAAGAAGCTGCTGGCACAACAGGCAGCGCGAGAAGCAGCGGCCGCGGAGGCGACAGGGACTGCTGCAGCATCTTAGGCAACCGCATGTGCATTCGTGTCGGCTTGCAGTCTGAATCACTCATCGTCCGGGGTCTCGACGTATTGCAGGAGTGCAGCTGCATGCTCGGTCAGCAGCTCTCGACCAAAACCGAGGGCTCGCGTATTGATCGGGTCCAACACTTCGAGGCCAACTCGGCGGAGCACGCCGTTGACACGCATCAGAAGTGATTCATCAGTCATGTAGTCGTAGAGGAACTTCGCCTCGCGAAACCTGCCGATGAAATACGCAAGGCGATCTGTTGACTGCGACGCGATCAGGTTGACGGCACTCTGAACCGAGTCTTCAGGAATGACATCGCACGCCGCATAGTAGTCGTCCAGCAAAGTCGTGTTCTGTTCGGCCAGCCATGCGTCCAGGAGCAACTCCACCACGATGTGCCCGAGGAATCCGGGCCGATGGTCATACGGACCCGGCATGTTCTTTCGGAACTCAGTGGCCAGTCTGCCTTCCAGCTGCATGAACAGTTCACAGCGATGAAAGCGATCGTCGTCATGATGATGCTGCTGAATCCCTTCGCAGATCCTCTGGAAGTTCGCATCAGCCTCGCCGGGCGGATTCTCCTGAGCGGCCCGAGTCCGTTTGGAGGTCACTCGCACCCGGCGGTTAACAACACTCAACCAGTCAGGAAGAGCAGTTCCTGCGAGGAATTGTGGATCGCTCAGGAACCGATAGCCGTGTGACAGATAGTTCACGACTGAGCCTGCGTCAGGCCCGAACAGACCGGACAGTCGGGTCGTCGGGCAACCGGAAGGCTGCGAAAGTTCATCGTCCGCAGATTCATCCAGATCATTCTTCCGGCGGCCGTGTCCCCCGTACCACTGATGATCTTGATCGCCTCCAGAGCGGCCATTGATGCCACAGTGCCGGACGTTGCTCCTATAACGGGAAACTCCCGTTTCCAGTGAGGTGGATGTTCCGGATACAGACACTTAAGACACGGCGTTTGCCCTGGAATGATCGTCGTGAGCTGTGCGTCCATGTCGAACATCGCGCACTCAATCAGGGGCTTGCCCTGTGTGACAGCCGCCTCATTCATGGCGTAGCGTTCCTCGAACAAAGGAGCGCCGTCCACGATTACGTCCACTCGGCTGACTAATTCAGCCGCGTTTTCAGCGGACATGTTCTCCGGGATCGCATCAATCTGGACGTTCGGATTCAGCTCCTGCAACCGCCGTTTGGCGGATTCCACACGAGGTTTCCCCAGCCAGTCTGTCGTCATCAGCAGCTGACGATTCAGGTCACTGGGCTTAACGTTGCCGCCGTGAGCAACCACCAGTTTCCCCACTCCGGCGGCTGCAAGGTAGTAGGCAACGGTCCCGCCCACCCCGCCGAGACGTGAGACAAGGACGGCCGAGTTCTTCAGACGCTGCTGCCCCTGTTCGCCGTACTCCGGCGTCCACATTTGCCACTCATAGCGAGCACGTTCGTCGTCAGTGAGAGGTGGAAGATCAGCAAGCATGTTTAAATCCTCGTAGCCAGGGGCCAGGCAATTCTGGCGAATCCCACTACGGTGTCCAGCCACGGTTTCGCAGAGGAGGAACTTCACCAGAACGCCGTACCTGCGGAGCAACGCGGATCAGTACCGGGGTCGCCCTACAGTGAAATTGCCTGACCACCGTTGTGAGCCGACTGCAGACTGGCGTCCAGAACCTGTTGGGTCTTCAGGGTAATCTCGGGCCAGTGAGCATCCACACGCCCCTCGTTGACGAGCGTAGAGAAGTTGCGGAACAGGTGGGTCTCCTGAGCGTTCGGCATATTGTTACTGTGCTCAGAAACAGACTCCGTTCGCAGGTTACGATTCATGATGAATCGGCAACCCTCAAAAATGAACTCGTGGCTGCCTGCTTCAAAGGAAACTCGATTGCCGTAAAACGGCAGCACAAAGTCGTTCAGCTCAACATAGCCTTTGTCACCACTGATGTGAGCCAGCTGCTGATGTTGCGTGCGGAATGAGTTGTAGAAGACAGCGGAAACACCATTTGCAAAATGCATCTCGCCCTGAAACTCGATCGGAACTTCCTGAGGACTGTCGTCCCGCTTCACACCAGTCAGAATTCGGCCGGACACTTCGGTTGGCATTTCATAATTCATGGTCCACAGAATCATTCGAATTGTGTACCAGCCGAGGTCACCCAGACACCCCGCGGGTTCAAGGTCGCTGTTTGCCCGGATGTTGCTGCCGATCCAGTCTTCGTCAGCACAGAAGCTGAACTGAGTACAAATGCGACGAATCTCTCCAACACTCTTGCCGTCATCAAGAACGCTGCGCAATTGAGGCAATCGAGCGCTGTGCATGAACATCACTCC
Source organism: uncultured Planctomycetaceae bacterium (assembly GCA_913031625.1). Classification (GTDB taxonomy): domain Bacteria; phylum Planctomycetota; class Planctomycetia; order Planctomycetales; family Planctomycetaceae; genus Fuerstiella. The sequence continues at coordinate 14,340 of CAJWGB010000005.1, forward strand.
ATCCATGAACTGGACATTGTTCTGTTCACAGGCGGCAATCATCTCCTGCACGTCAGCAGCTGTCACTCCGCATGGCTTCTCTACCATGACGTGCTTGCCCGCTTCGGCAGCCTTGATCACCCACTCTTTTCGAACCCCGGTCGGCAGTGGAATGTACAGTGCCTGGATGTCCTCTCTGGCAATCAGCTCATCATATGACCCGATCGCTTCTACGGGTTGTGGAACGGGGACAGAGGCACTGCACTCATCGATAAACTTCTGAGCCTTTGCGGCGTCACGACTCGCAACGGCCACCACCTGACCGTTTCCTGAGGCGGCGATGGAGTGCCAGTTCTTCATGGCAATTCCGGCGGTACTGAGGATTCCCCAACGGCACACGTCTGACATGCTACAACTCTTCTCTGAATTCAGATGGACAATGGTGGAAGCATTCGGAAATGCTTCACTCGGCGACACGATACCGGATGGATTTCATCCGATCCGTACGGCGTGGGCAGAAAGCTCTGAATCGTCACGATTCGTAACGTGGCACACTCGGCTCGGGCACTTCCGTCAGCAGCTTTTCGATAATGTCTTCCGTCGCCATTCCTTCGGCCTGTGCCTGAAAGTTGGTCGAAACGCGGTGACGCAGCACGGGAATCGCGACTTTCCGAACATCCTCCGTCGTCACGTTGGGACGTCCGTCCATCGCAGCCATGGCTTTAGCACCGGCGATAAGATACTGCCCCGCACGTGGGCCTGCTCCCCAGTCGACCAGCGTTTTCACGAATTCGGGTGACCCGTCATCCTTTGGCCGAGTGGCTCGCACGAGTCGGGTGACGTAACTGATGATGAACGGCGAAGCAGCGATCTGACTGATTTGCTTCTGCAGATAAAGAATGGCTTTGGCCGACAGGACTTTGCGAACTTCGGCTTTTTCTCCGCTCGTGGTCGCCTGCAGGATCTGTTCTTCCTCGTCCAGTGTTGGGTAGTCGACCTTCACATTGAACATGAATCGGTCAAGCTGAGCTTCCGGCAGCGGATAGGTGCCTTCCTGCTCAATCGGGTTCTGTGTGGCGATGACGAAGAAGGGCTCAGGCAGGTCATACGTCTTCTGACCAACAGTGACTTCTCGTTCCTGCATCGCCTGCAGCAAAGCGGCCTGCGTCTTCGGCGGCGTTCGGTTGATTTCGTCAGCCAGCAGAACGTTGGTAAAGACCGGGCCTTCCACAAAACGGAATTCGCGACGGCCCTGCTCGTTCTCCTCAAGAACATTTGTCCCGGTGATGTCTGAGGGCATCAGGTCCGGAGTAAACTGAATCCTGCGAAACTCCACGTCCAGCAGTCTGGCAATTGTGCTGACCACAAGAGTCTTTGCCAGTCCGGGAACACCGACCAGCAGACAGTGACCACCGGTGAAGATGGCAGCGAGGATCTGATCAATTACAGCATCCTGACCAATCACGACTTTATGAAGCTCCTCCACCATCACCTCGTGGTGCTTACGGAACTTGGTCAGGAATTCTTCGAAGTCTCGTTTCTCAGCCAAAACAACGCCTTGATGTGCGTAACTCAAACGGTTTTTCAGAGCTCAGATCATAGCCCTGGTTCCAGGTATTCGACAGGGATCAGGGGACTTCTGAGTCTCGAATCTCACCAACCTGCAGACATCGCAGATTGTCGTCGTCTCGCACATAGAGCCGACCATTGCTGAGCGCGGGTAAACGGTGCCCCCGCGGCGTGGGATCCAGAACAGTGGACCTTGAAATCTCCCGATAGCCACGATTCGACGCCCCCATACGGATCAGTTCTCCCCCACATGTCAAAAACAACAGCTCGTTGCCGACGCCGATCATGCTCCCATACTCAAAGCCGCCCTTCTCCCACACCACTTCACCGGCGACCGGATCAATGCATTTCACAAGGGCGTCGCCTCCGTCCTGTCTGCCGTCGATCGCATACAAGAGCCCGTCTTTCACGATGGGCGTGGCATATTGAGTTGCCAGCAGAGATTCACCTCTGCGTTTCACGTCGCTTCCCGTCAGATCTGCCCAGACACTTCCGATTCGATAACTGGATGACAGGAAGAAGTGATCTTTCACCACAACAGGAGTCGCTCCGTTTACGGTGGGTCCGCGTGCTCCAAACGAAAAACTGTTCACAACTTTTCCGTTGGCCGGGTCCAGGATCAGGCAGTTTAAACGAGTCACAACAATGGCTCGGCTGACATTGTTCACCTTCGCAATAATGGGAGACGAGTAACTTGCAGTGTCGTTGAACGCCTTCCAGCGAGTCTTCCCATCTGCAAGATCGAATGCGACGACGGCTGCGCCAGCCTGACTGCCGACGTTGACAATTACTTTGTCATCGTGAACAACGGGAGTGCTGCCGGCGCCAAAGTATCCTTCCGGAGCTCCAAAGTCCTCCCACGTGTCCCGGCTCCAGATCTGCTTACCGGTTTCAAGATTCAGACACCGCAACTGACCTGTGACCCCAAAGACAATAATCCGGTCCTTATGAAGTACGGGCACACAACGCGGACCGGAGTCACTCGATAACCCGGACCGATAGCTGACGGGGAACTTTTCTTCCCAACGCGATTTCCCAGTCCATGCGTCCAGTCCGGTCACCCGCTCCTGCTGGCCCTGACGGTGAAACAGGACGACCAGTGAACCCCGGACGGCCACGCCTGCGAATCCTTCTCCAACTGGAATCGTCCAGAGTTCTTTGGGGCCGGCTTCGCCCCATGCGATGAGCTTTTCGCCCGTTGCAATGCCGTCGCGGTTTGGCCCCAGAATCTGAGTCCAGTCACCAGCGAATACAGAAGAGCTTATGAGTGCAGTTGTCAGCAGGATCCGCGACATCAGAAAAACCTTTGGAGAGGAACAGAATCACGTGATCATACGGCTCAGTCACGCCACCGGCCATTCAGTTACACGATTCTGCTGTGGTGGTTTCCGGTAACCGGCGGTCATCAGAAAGAAAACTCCTGAATTCGATGGTGAACAGACTGAAAACGCGGCGGCTCAGGAATTTGCCTGGTGATTTATTGCGGCGCGACACATTTTACTGCAGATCTACACCCTGGTTCGTCTCATCCGCCGGTTGGGTTTGGTTCGCCGTGAACGTAATTAGCTCCTGATGCACTTTCTGTAGACCGCGTCGAAGATGAGACAATTGTGGCTCGGCGGTCTCCTTCCAGAGCAGCGCCATCCTCGGCCGGAACGGCCGATCTACCAAACGTCGGACGGTGGTCCGTAAAGGAATGTCTCACAAACGCCGGATGCTGCTTCGAAATTGTGTTTGCACAGAGGGCCCCTACAATCCGGTCGCCTGCTCCGCTGATTCGGTGATCACCTCATGTTTGAATGGACGACTTCCACAATTCTCTTTGCCTCAGCAGTGGGAGCGTTCGTGGGATTTGTATCCGGCATATTTGGTGTCGGAGGCGGGTTTCTGCTCGTGCCCATCCTCAACGCCGTTCTGGGGGTGCCAATGCCCATCGCCGTCGGTTCTGCCGCATGTTATTCGCTGGGCCCTGCCACCACAGCGATGCTGGCTCGCAAGCCCGGCGCTGGTTACTTCGAAATGACGATGATCCTCGGCGGCGGCCTGCTCGCTGGCGTGATGTCAGGGAGTTGGGCTGTCGGATATTTTGGAGATGCCTCCGCCATTCACCTGGCAGGAGCGTCCATCCCGGCCGCCGAATTCTGGGTCCTGTCCTGCTATCTGGTTCTGATGCTCGTCATCGCGGGCGGATCGCTGTGGGACGTGCTCCGATCAGGAAAAGGAACAATCCAGCGCCGCGGACTGCTCGCGTTTGCTCCCGTCCCGCCAATAGCTCGCATCCCGGACCTGCGCCCGTCTGTCTACAGTATTCCTCTGCTCGCACTCACAGGCTTGATTGTTGGGTTTCTCTCTGGATTCCTGGGGATGAGCGGTGGTCTGATCTTGGTGCCGGCAAGCATCTACCTGCTTGGGATGAGAGCTCAGGATGCTACCACACTGACCGTTGTGATGGTCTGGGTAGTCGCCCTCCAGTCAACCTTCATGCATGCCTATCACGTTCACGTGCACCTTCGACTGACACTGTCGCTTCTGATCTGTGGCACCATTGGAGCGGCAATTGGAAGTCAGGCAGGATTGCGGCTCACGGGCCGAAAACTAAAAACTCTGTTTGGCTCACTGGTGTTGCTGGCAGCAGCCATCGTGGCGATCCGGCTCGTCTGGCTCATCATGGGGGCAAGGCAGCAGTGAAGCTGCACCCTCGTTGCCTGAGGCTAATCACCTAAGGCAGGGCTCCGCAGCGCCTGAGCGGCCCCACACGTGATGTGGAGTAGAGAAGCGTTCAAAGGCCGGGGGGCGTTGTCGGTAGCAGGACGGGGCCAGTGAAGCGAGGGCCAGCGATGAGGCAGTCTCTAAAACCACAGGTTATGACACAACTGGCTGATCGGAACGAGTTCCCGACGCTGTTCATGAACGCCACTCATGTCGAGTCGGTGCCGGAAGACGACTTCCATTGACTGCTTCGCGCAACGTCCGTTGGATTGCCACCTGCAACCACTTCAGCATAATCAGAGCTTATCGGAGCGTGACGAGAGAGTCCTCTAACCAACGAGAATGCGATGCAGTGGATTGACCGACAGAAGCTCACCAACCAGGTTTGTCCCGGGACATTTCTAAATCTCGGGTCTGCAACCGCTGTTGAAATCGCGGCTGATACGGGATTTGACTGGCTGTTGCTCGATCTGGAACACGGGTCAGGATCTGCGGCCGATTTGCGTACTCAGTTGCTGGCGTGTCGAGGTTCTTCTGCCGCCCCGATTGTCAGAATCCGGTCGGTTGATCCCGACACCGTTAAATTCGTAATGGACAGCGGCGCTGCAGGGGTCATGTTTCCCTACGTCAGCACAGTCGAGGCTGCAAAAAACGCCGTTCGATGTATGAAGTATCCGCCGACCGGCGAACGGGGTGTGGCTGGGGCCATTCGAGCCACCAACTACGGCCGCTCATGGCCAGACTATTTTTCCACGGCAAACGCCAACACTCTGGTTGTTGTTCAGATCGAGACTCCGGAAGCTGTTGAGGCAGCGCCCGAGATTGCTGCAATCGACGGAGTAGACGTGCTCTTTGTGGGGCCGCTCGACCTGTCGGTCAACCTTGGCTGTCCGGGCGACTTTTCACCGCCTGAATTTGTGGACGCTCTCAAAGCTGTTGTTGATGCCTGTGAAAAACACGGGAAGGTTCCCGGAATCCTCACCAAGCCAGGGTTTGAACGGCAGCACATCGACCTTGGGTTTCGATTTGTGGCAATCGGATCAGACTCTTTGTCCGTCGTCAGCGGCATGCAGCAGAACCTTGAGACCCTCCGAAAGTCGAGCACCTAAAGTGCCTTCGATTTAGGTCTGACGCCTGTCTGAACAGGAACCCGACGCGTGAGCGAGGGATCTAACTGGTTGCCGCATTTGGCTGTACTGCGGGCAGCACAACTCAGCCGACGCCGCGAGACCTCAGAGGTCAACGAGCGATCAGACAGTGCGTTTTACCGGGGACTGACCGGTTACCAGTGAGGGCCCGCTGCAGCCTACCTGGAGCTGGCACCTGCCGTTTTTGACGATGGAAACAGCTTCCAGCCGCCATAAGGCACCGGCACAGGTCTCTCCAGTTCAGGCGCCTCTTCACCCAGCATCTCAAGGCCCGTACAAAGGCACCGTTCCACCATTGGGTCGATTCCGCCAATGCCAAATCCACCCTTCAGCGACTTCACAGCATCTGGAAGCTTTCTGACCCATGCGATTCCGAGAGCACACGCTGCTTTCACAATCATATCCTCAGGAGGCATTGTCGCCGGGTCGTACAGACGAGCGTGCAGCTGTTCATGGACGTTCGCCTTGCCCGTTCCTTCGTAGATTCTGCCCCATGCCCAAAGAGCGATGGCGCGGCCCGTGGGCTGCAGCTGGCTCTCTTTGTTGAGCTGGTCGATACAGAACTGATCAAGTCCTGGAAAACGTGTGTACGCGACCACATGGCTCAGAAGTTGAATCTTCACACGGAACGCGTTGGCAAGTGCATCATCTGTCATTTTGCCGTAGCGAATGCGTTCCCACGCCGCATAGATATTCCTGACGGCAGCATCACCCTGAGCCGACTGAGGCATCATGTGCAGCAACCATGACGCGGCGCAAAAGACTTCCGGCCTCTGATGAGTCAGCAGTCGGGCACCTGCCTGCTGATAGACGTCGTGTCGCAGAACACCCAGCAGAAAACAGGATTGCTCCAGCTGCTGCCAGTTAGCAGATTGACTGGAGATATTTGTTCCTGCCGCTGCGAGGATCTGGTCTTTCAATTCCGGGTGATCCTTTGTGACGTTCTGAAGAACACGACGAGCAGAGTTGCGAACCGCAATGTGCACATCCCCAAGCCTGGTGTTCAACAACTGACAGCGTTCCGGAGTCGCGTGATCGCCGGCCACAAGAACAGCCACGTGACGAACTTCGGAGTCACCGTGTTCTGCACCCGCCTCCAGCCGTGAAAGCAGTCGCTTCGAATCGTGCAGGTACATCAATCGCCATGCGACCGCGGCAACCGCCCGTGAATCGGCGTCACACAGTATTCCGAGAAGATTCAGTGCAGGTTCAGTTGTTGATGCCCCGAGGAGCCGAACCGCAAGGACCTGGTCCAGCACAGTTCCAGTACTCAGGTCGGTGGCCAGTGTGGTCGAAGCCGCGGAATCCAGAAGTGCAGCACTCTCTGCTGCCGCATGGCGAATCTTGAATGGTACGGTACGGTCAGCAACCAGCCCCAGCAGAGTTTGAGACTGAGCGCTTTCGTTAAGGGCAGCCAGTCCGCGGCAGGCCAGAACCACTCGATCCCGGCTGTCTGAACGGGGATCATTTACCCGCCGCGTCCACTCCTTCAGAAGGACGTCCGATTTCCATGAAATCAGCCACTCCTCAATGTTACCCCCCACGGTTTCTTCGGCGGGTGTGCACAACTCGATCAGCAACGAGGCTTCACTTCGGGCATCCGCCGCGATCAAAGCCATGGCACATGCACGCTTCACCCGGATACTGTCCGTGGCCTGTAGCCGGTCGCTCAGTGCTTTCGTGTAAATCTTTGGATCGTCAAAGCGGTTTCGGGCAATTCGTTCCAGCGCGTTTGCCGCATCGCAGTACAGGTCGCTGTCGTAGTCACCACCCAGCATCTTGACGAAGAATGGCGTAAACTCTTTTCGATAGAATCGACCAATGACATCAGGCTGAAACTCCGACCGCAACAGGAGTCTTGTCGGCAGCTTCAAATGACGTGGAATCTCCGGAAGCGTGATTTCGCCTTCGAAGTAATGATCCTGTGCGACTGCTGTGGATGAAGCAAACAGCACAAGTGCGATCAGAGCACGCAACATGTCACGATTTCCGAGAACGGGAACCTGGGTAAGAATCGAGTCAGATTTAGTCGGGCTGGCAGAGCTGCCATGTCCGAATCTGGAGAATTACAAACAGCACCACACTTGAGATGCCGCTTACGTACCACGTGCGGGGGACAAGATTGAAGTCTTCAAATCCCTGCACATCCATCGCATTAAGCGCTCCGGCCATCGGATTCACTGAAAGAATGTTCTCCACAAATCGGTGGCTGAACGGCGAACCCATGTTGGCCCAGACTGCCATCGTGCCAACAAACAGCAGCAGCAGGACGCCGTACGAGACGCTGGTGCAGACAGCGGTGGACCTGAAGAATGTGCTGATGACCGCACTAATCATGAGTGAAAAGACGGCCGCCAGAACAAGACTGATCAGCACCTGATACACCTGCTGCTCAAGGATCGGCTTGATCTTCATCATGACTGCATAACTGGGAAGTGTCGCACACAGGACCAGCCCCAGGGTAATCAGCACGCTCACCAGTTTTCCGCGGACGATACGCCCGGCCCTGAGTGGAGTGACTCGCAGGAGATTCCAGCCGCCACCTTCGATTTCACCGGCAATCAGGCCTCCGGCAATCCCGGGAGTCAAAACAATGATCAGGGCAACCTGAGCAATAATGATGATGCCTGCAATTCGCTCGACACCCCAATCGACAGTTCCAAGTGTGGTGAGAACAGTAAGCAGAAGTGACAGAGTCGCACAGCCGGCAATGAGACGCAGCAACCAGTGGAGTCGACCGAACTGTCGACTGCGGAACTCCTTCACCAGAACAGGATTCATGTAAAACGGAATCCCCTTCTTGCGTCGCTGAGGGTCGATCAGGAACATGATTCGGCGATACCACCGATCACTGGCCCCAAGGTCGTCGGTGATGATGCCCTGAGACCTCGATCGGTCGAGCAGCGAGTGATTGAGACGACGGATTGTCTGATACGCTGCAACAACGATGGCGATCAGCGTCACAATGACATATCGCATCATCATGGAACCGGTATCGCCCAGACCGTCGGCATTCAGAGAGGCTTCTCCGAGCAGTTGTCGCAGTGCGGGGATCGGAGACAAATTTCGAATAATGTCTGCACCCTGAGCTGCAATCGTGTCATTTCCCTGCATGAACTGCCATGGAATCATGGTCGCGAACACCAGCCCAAACACGGCGCCATATGCCCATCGGAGAGCCGATTCCGGACTCCCCGCATAGGTTCCCACAAGAAGGCCCACAGCCACCATCTCGAGACAAAGGATCAGAATCAGGAAATACAGCAATCCGATATCACCCGGCAGTGAGATACCCCCCATCGCATAACAGCAGGCCAGAGCCGGGAACGTCACGGCCAGTAAAGTAAACACAAACGCCACCAAAGCGAGTGCTTTTCCGAAGTAGATCTCATGCCGCTGCAACGGGGAATTCAGAAGCAACTCCATGGTCCGCTGTTTGATTTCACGCACGATTCCGGTCGCCGGAAACCCGGGGATCACCAGGACGACTGAAATCAACATACAATAAGCGAGCGTCGCAAAGGCTTCACGAGGCTGCGATCCACTGAGATCTGCGACAGCGCTGGCTGGCCATTTCAGAATAACGGTTGCTGCAAAACAAAAGGCGACCGTCAGCAGAATCCAGCCTGTCTGCTTTGATCGCAGCAGTGCCGGGTACTCCCGCTCGGCAACGACAAGGGTTCCTCTCAGGAAGCCCTGCTGGATGGGTTCCGCTGCAACACTCATTGCCCGACTCCAGCAGTGGCCGGAGTGGCTGCGTCCCCCTGAGTCGCCGTGATGAAGGCTTCCTCAAGGTCACCCACTACTTCGCGGAACTGCGAAATGACAAATCCGCCACTGACAATTTCACTCAGCACATTGGACAGTCGCTCGTCGGAGACGCCCGTGCGAAACCGCACAATATCTTCAGTCTCTGCAACGGTGACGCTGGCTTCCTGTTGAAGGTTGTTTTCCAGGACGCCCGCCACACTCTGCAACTGATCATTCTGCAGGCACTGAACTTCGAAAGTCCGTTGCTGCGAAAGCTGACTGGTGACTTCCTTCAGTGTTCCCGCTGCCTTCAGCCGGCCCTTGGCAACAATGGCGACCTGATCACAGATCCGCGACAGCTCTGGCAGAATATGACTGGTCACGATCAGAGTCCGGCCCTGAGCAGCGAGTCGCAGGAGAATCTCTCGCATCTCGATCCTCGCCTGAGGGTCGAGTCCGTTTGCCGGTTCATCGAGAATCAGAACCTGTGGGTTGTGGAGAAGCGTACGAGCAATTCCGATTCGCTGCTGCATCCCGTGGCTGAGGCTTTCGACATAGCGGTCCTTCATCCATGCCGCGTTTGTTGTCTCGAGCACTTCTTCGATTCTGGCACGTCGAGCTTTGCGCCCAATACCGTAGGCTGCGCCGAAGAAGTCCAGATACTCATGGACCCGCATGTTGTCATAGGACCCAAACTTGTCCGGCATGTAACCCACGAGGCGACGAACTTTGACAGCGTCTTTGACACAGTCAGCTCCCGCGATCGTGGCCCGACCCGAAGTTGGACGGCTGAGTCCGACGAGAATTTTGATCGTCGTTGTCTTGCCGGCGCCGTTCGGACCGATAAACCCAAGAATATCGCCTTTGTTGAGCGTCAGGCTCAGACTGTCCAGAGCGGTGAATTCACCATATCTCTTGGTCAGGTTTTCAATGTTTACTACTGGCTCTTCTGACATGTGTCTTTGGGGTGGAGGTAGGTTAGTTTGCTTATTGTCCGGAGACCCGTTTGCCTGTCGCTTTCAACTGCATTGCTTCGAACTGCCACTTGTTGTCCTTTAGTTTCAGTTCCTCAAGCTCATCAGCGATTTGCTTCTCAGTCTTGCCCTCCTCGTCGACTTTGAATTCAATTTCAGCAACATTGATCGCGATGCGAATGTTTCCATTTCCCTGAGCGTTCAGTACTTCCTTTGGAATCTGCACGGCAATGTCTCCGACCGGACTGAATTCGCTGTGCAGCGGAACCAGCTTCTGAACTCCATCTGCCTGCTGCGTATCGGGAACAATCGCAGATAACGTTACGTTGCGCGACCCGGCACGAATTCGCACCAGCAGGTCCGCCGAGGAAAACTCAAAAGGCTGGGCAACATCAGGCACCCGAAACTCTACAGCCGTGGTTCCGCCGTCCGACTGGTCAACCCACCGCGTGCTGCCAGTGTCGTACGCTCGACTGACTCCGCCATCCAGATCCGGGATGATCTGAAATGGGATTACGATAGGCGGCACCTGCACTTCTTCGCCGAGTTTCGGAGGAGCATAGCGCAACGGGACGGCCATGAGTGTCATCGTTTCCGACCGCACACCGTCGCGCGGAAGAAAGCCACCAGGCAGTGATTCTGAAAAGAACAGGACTGTGGGCTGGGCGAGAAACGGATTCTCCGGGTCCGCCTTGTTTGCAAACAGCTTCTGAAACAGGTCTGCATGCAGGTTCTGCTTTTCAGTTAGTATCGCGTTGTTTGAATAGTTGCCTGGTGTCAGGACGGCATCAGGCCGACAAATCAAATCTTCTCCGTCCGCTTCCACTGCCATCTGGCGCGGAGTGTTTGCGGCGATAATGACATCCTGAGGCTGGAGTTGACCTCTGTTTGTCAGCGACACCAGCAGACCATCTTTGGTCAGCGTGCCCGTCGCACGCATAGGTTCATCGAGTCGAATGACAGAGCTTTGCACCCAGTGCCCGGCTCCTGCTGGCTGATGAAACTGCCGCCAGACCGTGGCTCCGTTTTCCTCCCAGTGCAGTCGTTTATGGCCCCGCGTATCTTCGCCTTCCGGTCGAATATACGCGTCTTTCTCAAGTTCAACGTCGACCTTCTGAGACGAAGGGTTATAGAGCGTGGCGACGCCCACAGACGCAAACTCCGACTGTCCATTGGCAATGATTCCAAGGCGGGTTTCGACAATAGTGGGGGGAGCGACGCCCCGCGCGTTAATGCCAACAATCACCCCCGGAAGGCCAAAGAGGACTGCACAGCACAACGTGACTGGCACAAGTTTGCCGGCTCGGTCTGTCCGATACAGAAACCATGCTGATCCAGCCATCACAAGGACGAACAGCGACAGAATGGCAATACCAAACGTCCGGCCGGGGATCACATAACCGATTCGTGCTTCGGCAGCACGCTGCAGGTCTTCCTGTTTGACAAACAGGTCCTCATGCGGAGAGAGAAACAGGTTGTGAATGTCGGTTGCACATTCGTGGTAGTAGTCTTCGTATGTACTGTTCGGCCCCCCACCTCTGACTCGCTTCTCCACCAGAACACGGTCAGAGATCGTGGAAACATAAATCATGCCGTGACCGTAAGGCACACGCAGAATGGCGGGCCAGCCGTCGACATCCCAGATCACTTCTGCGTTCTCAAACTCAGCCCGAATCTGCTCAATCGGCTCTTCAAACTCGCGGCGATAGATCTCTGCATCCTGACGCAGAGATTTCTGAAGCTCCGTCATGTTTGCTCTGCGGAGCGGAACGCTCACCATGGATGTTTCGTCAACCACCGAAAACGGAACAGCATCCCCCAGCAGTGCTCGGCAGGACTCCTCACCGCACAGTTGCATCAACACCAGAGCTCGACCGCCTCGCTGAACCCAGCGGCGTATGGCCAGACAGGTATCCGGGTGCTGGCCCAGATTCGGTTCAGCCACAATCAGCTGATCGAGTGGATCGAGTGACTCAGCATAACCATGCAGTGTGTCAGAGAAGACGTCGAGGACAAGTTCAGGCCTGCCTGCAATGCGTCGATTGATCTCTCCAAGTTTCTGCAGGCGGACATAAGTCGGCTCGTCCAGGTCTCGACTTGTCATTAGACCGCAGTATCCCGGCGATGGCCCTGCGTTCTCGGCCGCGAAACGTCCGTTCGGATTGGAGCTAACAAAGTTGCGATACGGCTCACCAACGGAATTCTCAATCACGTCGCCCGATTCGAAGCCGCCTCGCTTGACCAGAATCCGGAAGGAGAACGTCTTGGTCTGGCCACTTTCCATATACACGGGCCAGGAGACCGTCCTCTGGCAATCCGGCGGAATGATTACTGTGCGAGCAAAGTCATTCCCCAGTCCCGTAATTTTTTTCTCTTCACCATCGCCCGACAGTTGCGACTGGATGGGGGTCACAGAAATCGTAACTTCCCCGTCCTTGTCGGTGGGATTGTGAAAGGAACCTCTCAGTAATCCCCAGCGACCGGACGTGAACCGCCCAATTCCACCGCCACTGACATTGCCGGACGGTTCATCGACGGCGTGGCTGGAAGCAGGAAAGGCCAGCACGAGTGCAACGGCGAAGAGGCATGCGTTCCTGAGGATATGCATGAGTCAAGAGCGTGAAGGAGAATATGGGAGTTCAGGCCGCAGGACCGGAAATTGCAACCACAAACCCAAAGGCAGACAAGCAACTCCCTCCGCGAAGTGTCAAATTGATCAGATCTCAGTCGCGACTGATACTTTCATCACGAATTCTCGCAGCGGATATGAAACGATGACCTGTTGCACGGCTTTTGGGCACATTTCCCTCACCCTCCATGATTCCCTGCGTATGATGGAGACCCGTTCATGGACACACTTTTGCCGACATATGAGCATGTTGAACCGCCCTCTGACCCTCCTGATTCTCGCTTCCGCGTCAGTCTCTTCTGTCGTGGCGGAGCATCCCATTTCAATCACTGAAGCCCAGATCTTCGTTGGCCGCAACAGCGCGCAGATGCGCATCCGGCTGTTCGCCGAGGATCTGTATCTCTTCCAGCAGATGGAAGCCGATGAATTCGACATGGTGCCACCCGCTGAATTGCGACGCGGCCTGCAGGATCATCGAAAGTTCCTGCTCGAAAAGGTGACTCTGCGAGATGCCTCGGGGGAGGCCATTGAAGGACAGGTGACCGAGATCCAGCCGTTCGAAATTCCGGAACAGGGAATCGCGGTTGATGAACTGATGAAGTATGCCGCGACCTACGCGCTTGAGTATCCGTTCAGGACCCCACCCGAATTTCTCACTCTGCAGCAGGACATCAGTGACGAGAGTTTTATTTTCCCGTCAGAGATGAAGCTGGCGCTTCACCAGGCGGGCACCGAAATGACATACACCGATGTGCTCAAACCCGGTGCTCCGCAGACTGTTCGGTTTGACTGGGAATCCGCGCCACTCGCTGAGGACGCTTCTGAAGAAGACTGGGAGAAGTGGTTCGATGAGCGGCGGGAAGCCACACTTGGCATTACCTCTTACAGCAGTGTGTACTCCTTCATCTACATCGAACCGGCAGAAGTCCGGCACGAGATTCTCATTCCGCTGGCGACACTCAGAACGATTCTTCCCATGGAGCACGATGATCCTGCATTCATTTCGATTGACGAGCAGGACGCAGTGCGGGACAGCGTTCGCACATGGCTGACAAAGTATGCACCGGCAACTCTCAACGGCAAAGAAATCAAACCCGAATTCAGCCGCATCGATTTCTATGGTCTGGACCTGAAAGACTTTGCCCGACAGGCAGAGGAAAGAAAAGTCAGTCTGGCAAACGGACGTGTAGGCGTCATCCTGAAGTATTCTGCTCCTGAGTATCCGGTCAAGACCGTTCAGCTGGCATGGAAGAAATACTATTCGTCCATGTCAAAGATTCAGTCCGTTGTTGTGGCGTGGCCAAATGAGATGTCTCGATTTGAGTTCTCGCGTTTCAATGAAGAACAGGATAACGTCTTCACCTGGGAGGCAGATTCGGACACCCTTCCGACGGCAGGCACAACAATTCCGGTCGCAACAGAACAGCCAAAACTGGACATCCCGGTCCTGTCAATTGCCGGCGCAATTGCCGGCGCAATTGCTCTGGTCATGCTGCGTGCTCACCGAGCACGAACATGCCTTGCCGCACTTGTCATCGCGGCAACCGTCTATCCGTTCTTTCGGGTCGAATTGAATCATCCATTCTCAGGGCCAGTCCCGGCGGCAGTGGCAGACGAAAACAGAATGTTCGAACAACTTCACGGGGGCGCTTATCGAGCTCTGGACTTTGGAACTGAGTCACGAATCTATGAACAACTGGAGAACAGTGTCGACGGCGATTTGCTGGAGTCACTCTACCTGCAGCTGAATGAGAGCCAGAAGCTGAAGGAGCAGGGCGGCGCCGTCGCACGTGTACGTGACGTTTCTTACGGCGACCAGGAAAAGCTGTCTGCAGGGGACGCTATCGAACAGCCCGGATTCCGTTTTCGAAGTGAGTGGACCGTAAGCGGAACCGTGGAACACTGGGGACACATTCACGAACGACAAAACCAGTTCTGTGCTGTCTTTTCAGTCGAGCCAAAGAATGGCCTTTGGAAAATCACCGACATGCAGGTCGAAAGCCAGGAAAGCCAGATTCTGAAGCCACGGCTGCGAAGGTTTTAGCTGGCCAGGAATTCCGGAACGAAGGATTCCGGAGGATTGGTATCGACGGAGCCACGCAGCATTTGCTTTCTGCCTGCCCTTGCTTGCCAGTGTTATCACGGCCGTTTGCATCTTCATAACCTGAGTCCTGTCAGGAATGAAGCACGGTCACGGCGTGTTCTCCCATGGAGAACATGGCACGTTACACCATACTGATGGCTGTACAGTCGACAGCTACGACGCAGCGAACTCTACTCCCAGCCTCCCAACTCCTGCAGCATTGGCTCAATCGCGTTCGCCCAGCGTTCGTAACCCTCCTCATTCAGGTGCAGGGCATCCGGCATGATGGAGGCAGGCAGATGGCCGTCTTCTTCAAGGAAGACGTCGCCGATGTCAGCGTAGTGCACGCGTTCTTTGTCGGCAAATCGACGGATGATCTGGTTGATGGCAATGTTGTTGAGCCGTTTTGAATCCAGCCTGTCACGACCGCGAGGAAAGATTCCCAGCAACAGCACTTTCGTCTTCGGTAGTCGTTCACCAAGGATCTCGAGAATTCGCTCCACACCCGCGGCCACTTCTTCCGGATCCTGATCAAAGTGCCCTGTGTTGTTGGTGCCGATCATCAGGACGGCCACCTTCGGTTTAATCTTTCCAAGGTTGCCATGAGTGAGTCGCCAGATCACGTGTTCTGTACGGTCACCACCGATTCCCAGATTAATAGCGTTGCGATCTCCATAGTACTTCTGCCAGACGTTCTTTCCGCGACCTTCCCAGCCCTGTGTGATGGAGTCACCGATGAACGCCAGTTCCACTTTTCCATTTCGGGCATTGGCAGTCAGCGTACGGTCCCGTTCTTTCCACCATACTTCGTCACCGCGAGTAGCAGGGATCACAGCCGAATTAACGTCGTAAAAGTCGCGCAGGTCGTGATAGCGCTTCTGCATGCCTGACAGGACCTTTGCGTAGGTCGGATCGTCGTGAAAGCTGCGCATCTCCTGAGGGTCCTTCTCAAGGTCAAACAGATTCCACTCACGGGTGCGCGGATAGTACATCAGCTTGTAACGATCAGACCTCACTCCATCATGGACCGGCACGTTATGAACGGCTGCGTTCTCGTAGTAAGCGTAATAGATCGAATCGCGCCAGGAAGCCGTTGGCCGACCGTTGTTCTTCAGAACCTCAACGATGCTGCGGCCCTGCATTTCCGCAGGGACTTCAGCACCCGCCATTTCAAGGAACGTTGGACCGTAGTCGATGTTCTGAATCAGTGCCGGAGCATCTGTTCCAGGACGAATCACTCCCGGCCAGCGAATCAGAAATGGCATGCGGAGTGATTCTTCGAACATCCAGCGTTTGTCGTACCAGCCATGTTCTCCCAGGTAGAATCCCTGATCTGAGCTGTAAATGACGACTGTGTTCTTTGCCAGGTCATTGTCGTCAAGAAACTTCAACAGGCGTCCCACGCCATCGTCAACGGCCTGAATACATCGCAGATAGTCCTTGATATAGCGTTGATATTTCCAGCTGATGATCTCTTTGTCCGTCAGCTTGCCAGCCTTCATCTTCTCAATGAAGGCTTTGTTTTCGGGTTCGTACTGAGCGTCCCATGTCGCCTTCTGCTCATCCGTCATTCGACCATATTCGCCGTTGCGCCCGGGACTCGTGCCGAAATGTTCGGGAAACAGGACGTCGCCGTGAAACTTCATGTCGTGCGCCCATCGCATATGGCTGCGGATGGACATCTCATTCTGCCTGAGCAGGCTGGAGCGACCGGAGTAGTCATCATGTAGTGTTGCAGGCTCTGGAACGTCCTCGTTCTTATACAACGAAAAATGACGCGGGTGCGGCGCCCAGTTTCGATGTGGGGCCTTGTGCTGGCACATCATCAGAAATGGCTTATCCCCATCCCGATTTTTCAGCCACTCAAGAGCCATGTCCGTGATCAGGTCGGTGCAGTAGCCGTGGTATCGTTTGCGGCTGCCATCCATCTGAATGAAGTCCGGGTTGTAGTAGCTTCCCTGGCCCGGCAGCACTTCCCAGTAGTCAAATCCCGTGGGATCAGAAGACAGATGCCACTTGCCGAGCATCGCCGTCTGGTAGCCGGCGTTTTGCATCAATTTGGGAAACGTCAACTGAGTGCCATCGAAGCGGTTTCCGTTGCGCAGAAATCCGTTCATGTGGCTGTGCTTCCCCGTCAGGATGCATGCACGAGACGGTCCGCAAATGGAGTTGGCACAGAATGAGTTATTAAACTTTGCTCCTTCACTGGCGATACGATCCAGGTGCGGCGTCTTATTGATCTTTGACCCAAATGCGCCAATCGCATTTGGAGCATGGTCATCCGAAAAGATGAACAGAATGTTGGGCTGTTCCTGAGCAGATGCTGTTTGTTCCAAAAGAGCAAAAGTCAGCAGAAGAATCAGTCGGACGACGGAGAGTTGATGCAGTCGCATGTCAGTGCCTGTGAGGGGAAACCGTTACCACGAACGCACAAGCTGACAGGGCCCGCATCAGATTTCAAGGGACCGGGCGAGGCAGCGGGCCCGGCGGATTCACGAACGAAGCCTGAAATCCAAACGCAGGTGACGACGCCCAGCAATCAGCTGCGTGAAAATGCTCGAGCAGTATCGACTTCGTAGTCTTCCACAAACACCTTCTGGAAGTCATACACATCCACGAAATCTTCCAGACGGTCGTCGTCTGTCTTTCGCATGTCCCCGAGTTCAATGAGCTCGAACACAATCTTGCCGAAATCTTCTGTCGAATGAATGCCCCATTCAGCAAAGACGGAGATCGTCATCAGGCCGTAGTGCTGCCTGGCCAGTTCACGCACGCCTTCCAGCAACTCACGACCGGAAACATGTCCGGAATCCGCATCACGCCCCAGATTCTCCTGTGCATAGTGCAGCGCGCTAAACACAAACTGGTAGGCATTATTGTGATAGGAGCGAGATCTGGCTGTTGACATGGGGTGGTGCGCGTCCGAGTGGAGGGTTGACGACACGGTTGAACGCAGGGAATCCTGGGTGTTGTCGATTCACATTCTCCGGCGGAAATGCCGGCGGCAGAAGAGTCTAATGAGTGACAATTGCAGACAGAAGAGTCTATTCTGGTTTTTGTGGCTCGTCGGACGATGGCTTGTCTTTCCTGCCACGATTTCCGCGAGAAACGACTGTCAGGATATCAGAAGAATCGACCATGACACGGCGACCGTCTTCGTAGGAAATCAGCAGCTTCTTGAGTAACAGCTCCTGAGCAATCACCCGACCGGTCCCTTCCTTCGTGACAACCGTCGCCCCGACCCTGGGGAGTTCCTTGCGGTGTTCCTCGTAAGTGTCAAATTCGTATCGGAGACAGCATTTCAGGCGTCCACACCTTCCGGAAATCTTGTTCGGGTCCAGTGTGGCCTTCTGCATCTTGGCCATTCTCATGGACACGGGAGGCATCTCTTTGAGGTGCGTGTTGCAGCACACCGGCTTTCCACAATCGCCGTAATCCGCCAGTAAACGCGCCTCGTCGCGAACTCCGATCTGACGCATTTCGATACGAGCGTTAAACTCGCGGGCCATGTTCTTGACCAGTTCCCGGAAGTCGACCCGCTTCTCAGCGAGGTAATAGAAGACGATCCGTTCTCCGCCGAAGACCTGCTCAACGTCCACCACCTGCATCTGAAGCTTCTGATCAGTGATCAGCCGTTGAGCGTCAGCGAGGAACTGCTTCTCCCGGTCGGCAACCTCTTCCAGCGAACGGCGATCTTCGTCAGACGCCAGCCTGAGAATCCTGCCAATACGCGAGTTCTCACCGAGATACTCGGCCGTTCTCTCGCCGGATTCACAGAGCACCATGCCAAATTCAACACCCCGTTCTGACCGAACAATTACGTCGTCGCCGCGACGAACGGTCGTGTGCCGCCTGGTCGTGAATTCGCCCAGACGTCGCATGGACCCGTAGCGGACCACAAATTTGGGCGGTTCCACTGGTGGAGCCTCGGTTTTCTTATCCTGGACGTCAGTCGACATGGCATTGGCTGGCTGGGGAGAACATCCCGAGTGTAACACCACGACGTCTCAGATGCGACCTGGACCTCCTGCAGACGGCCACCCCGACCAAAGACGGCGTTTCTCTCAGCGGATACAGGCGAGCCTCAATTCCGTTTCAAACTCCGGTTCCCGGCCGCAACTCTAATGCAGGGATTGCAGATAGGCGATCAGATCCGCCAACTGTTCGCAGGTCAGGTTGCCCACAACGCCTTTCGGCATCATTGAAATCTCCTGCTTCACCCGGTCGTCAATGTTGTCCCGCAGTAACTCCCGGCTGAGTCCGTTGGTTTCTCGAATGATGACGGACTCGGCGCTTTCCAGCACAACAAACCCAGTGTGCTGCCTGCCGCTGTCCATCACGAATGACCATGTGTCGAATCCCTGAGCAATCTTCCTGCTCGGAGTCACAACCGACTCAATCAGCTCGTCTTTGCGGTAACGCTTTCCGATATCAACAAGATGTGGCCCTTTTGGCTTCTGCCCGTTGGCAAAGGTATGGCAGTTGACACACGACTGCCCTCGAAAGAGTTTCAGACCTCGGTCGGCACTGCCATCAATTTTCATGGTGCGTGCAAGCACGTCTTTGTAGTCGATGTTGGCAATCTGATTGGGGTTGTTGGGGTCCGCCTTCGGAAGCTTGATTGCTTCTTCCGGTTCGGCTGCTGCTGCGATGTCCGCTTCAGAAATGCCGCCCAGTTTCACCACATGCCGTTTAAGTTCTGCCTGGATGTGTTCGGCCAGTTGCTTATCACCTTCTGTCAGAGCCACTTTGACGGCTGCCCCGATGCGGTCTGATTCTTTCCATGGTTTGCGATCGTAATAGGGACCGGTTGTGTCCGGTCGAGTTCCCCACCAGCCTCCTTTGTACTCGCCCTCTTTATGATAGAGTCGAATCAAGGTCGTCCAGACCTGCATTCGCAGCTCTGCATCTGCGCTAGTGCTGAGCACCCGAAACAGAGCATCGACTGTACTGGACAGATGCAGCTCACGAAGCGCCGCAAGCGCTCCGGTGCGGTAGGGTCCGTTGAGTCCTTCCACGCACGCTTTGTCTCCCTGAATACCAACCAGCGTCTTGATCGCAAGATGAGGAATCACGCGGCCCGGATCCGGTTGACGCCATGCGTCTCCCTTTGCCTCCGGTTTTTCCTGTGTCCGCATCGTCAGGGGAAGAACGGCTTTGGCGATCGAGTCGCGGAGATCAAGCGCCGACTGTTTCTTCTGACCATCTGCAACGGCAGATCCTCTCCGGATCCCGTCAGACAGAATGCGATTGAGACCAATCAGAGCAGCCGCCTGAACGCGAGGATTCTGATCGGCAAGTCCGTCCAGAAATGGAGTCGGACTGATACCTTCGAATTGAGTCGACCGATCCGCCATAGCTCGCAGACAGTGCTCACGCAGATGATCGTGCTTTGCCAGCTCCTTCAGCCTGGACAATGCTCCTCCACCATCCATCTGTTTCAGGGTGTAGATCGCGGCAACAGCTCCGAACAGCGGAGTCTGTTTGTCAGCCGCAATCATGGCGAGGGCATCCTGGGAATCACCGCGTCTCAATAGCTCCCGTTGAGCATGAAACCGGCCGGTTGCGGATGGACCAGTCAGCATGGCCAGCAACTCCGGTGTAGTCATGAGATGCGATGGCTTGATCGGCTTGGGAACGAATCCGGCTGGAAGCACCATTGCCACAAAGCCAACATTGGGTCCGTCGTAGGCAAATCGTCCATTCTTCCAGCTGCTTACGAACATGCGTCCGCTCGCATCCACGTCGATATCCGTTGGACGCGGGAGTTTCAGGAATGTGTCCTGCTGAGGGTCATACGTCGCACCGTTCTCCGGCAAATCGTGGCTGTAGACCTGACTCGTTCCCCAGTCACAGGTCAGCAGCAGATCACGGAACTTTTCAGGCCATCGTTCGTCGTGGAAGTACATGGAACCGCAGCCGGAACCACCGCCGTAATCCGCCAGTGGCGGCATAATTTCTTCGCTGAAGTTCTTATACAAAGACGGATATCCATAGTTGGCGGTCTGGAGGATGTGAGAAACCCGAATGTCCCATCCGCCTCCGTCATTCGTATTGTCACGTGTGAAGATATTCATGTACGGATCGATGGAAACGTCGAGGATATTTCGCTGTCCCCATGAGTAAATCTCCATCTCAGTACCATCCGGCTGGATGCGAACGATGCCTCCACCACGGCGACTGAGAGCACGACCGTCTTTGCCAACTGCTTTGACGAATCCAAAGTCACCGACGGCAATGTAGATCCAGCCGTCGATACCCATCCGGATTCCGTTGGTGGTATGGTCGGCACCACGGCGGTTCACTTCTTCCGTACTAATGCCTTCGATCAGGACTTCACTTTCGTCCGAGGTTCCATCACCGTCTGTATCACGAAAGACGCTGAGATATGGCGGGTGCAGCACCCACAGACTGCCGTTGTCGTAGATCAGTCCGCGGGGGTGATCCATTTTGGCAAACGTGTTGATCTGATCCGCCACTCCATCACCATCGGTATCAATGCACCGCAGCACTTTGCCGCGGCCCGGTTCTTTGCCGAGTGAGCCCTGTTCGTCAACCCCCACAAAAACCTCTCCCGTCGCAGCTGCCGTCAGACAGACCGGGTAGTTGACCTCTGGAGGAGACCCGAAGAGGGTGGTGACGAAACCTTCGGGAGTCTTCACGTCAGAAGCAATTGCAGAGGGGCCTTCTGAAGGAACAACATCGCTGATTTCAGGCAGTTCACCAGCGGATGCTTCAAATTCCCATAGCGATCCCCACAGGTTGCGATCAGCGCCAAGAAATGTGGTCTTCAGATAGCGCACTCCTTTGGCATCAATCTTATGAGGCCGAAGACCGCCCTTCTTTTTGTTCTGTGATTCGTCGACAACAACCGTCCAGTTCTCGTTGTCCGGCGATGCTTCCACTTTGTAGCGATAGGCAATGTCGGTTCGCCTTTCCCAATGAAGCCGAATGGCGGCCACATCCTGAGGCTCCTCAAGATCAACAGTAACCCACTCGTTAACCTGCGAACCGTTTGCACACCAGCGTGTGTCCAGCCTGCCGTCCGTCAGATGCTTTCGAAAATTCCTGTCCTGTTCTGTTTTTGAAGTCACTGGTTTGCCAAAGGCAAGGTTGGCATCCCCACAACAGTTACCTGCCAGGACGTTGCTGCTGGCAGTCCTTTTGACTTCCGCGCCGGCCAGCGCTTTGATGGCTTCGTCCTGCGCCTCCGTTGTTGCAGTAAAGTGTTTCTCGATGTCACGCCCAACCGCCCACAAGAGGCCCTTTGTCATCATGTCCAGATACTTCGGCTCAGTCATCGTTTCGTTGTAATGACCCATCGTGCAGCCGAAGACCTTCGTTCCCTGGTAGTCATTCGTCCAGACGCAGACCTGTGGCATGCCATCTGACTGTCGATTCGCCTGAGCCAGAGGCGTGGCGGTATCGAACACTTTGACTGAGTGGTACAGCTCACCTTTAGGAGCCACAAACATCGGACCGAAACCATCCATGATGGGATGATCGGGCTTCAGGTTTTCAGCGGAATAAGAATAGTGCGGCCCGTGACCGGGAGATTGCAGTCCCACAAACTTAAACCAGCGATCATCTTTGACCCGATAACAATGCATCGCACAGTGGATGAGAATTGCGGGCGTGCCATCCTTGTGAGGCTGCAGGATGCGATCGACAAACTCGAGATCTTTGACATTTGAAAAACACTCGTTGTGAATCACGATGTCAAAACCATCTGCCCAGTCCGGATCGTTGTAGAGAGGAATCGGCGTATCTGTCGTCTTGCCACCCTGATGCACGACAGTCCAGCGGACGTTTGCACGAGCACTGATGCCCCGTGTGAGAATCAGCTTCTGTCGGTCGTAGTCGTGACAGCAGCCCCCGGTGACAAGGAGTGCCTGAATGGGCTGATCAGCTGCTTTCTTCCCGGTCGTGTTCTTCTCATCAGCGGATGCCGACGAGCAGAAAACGGACAGCAGAAGAGCGAAACACAGGAAGGCACGAGACCTGGGCATGACAGAACTCTTAATGGGATAGTTGCGGGCGGCCGACAATTGGACGTCGACTCAGGATCCTCGAATGGTCACCATAATAATGCGGCCTGGTGGCAGAGTCGCGTACGATTGCGTTGCCTGATAAAAACTGAGACGAAACCTGTCCAGCCGGATCCCGTAACAGAAAAGTAACTGAAATGGCTTCAGACGATGTCAGTAATCAGGTTGGCAGCCAGCTTCTGTTTGAAAACGATCGCGTGCGCGTCTGGGATCTGCGTCTCGCGCCCGGTGAATCCACCGGCCAGCACCGCCATTCGTCAGATTATTTCTATGTAGTCATTGGCGATGGGGAATTGCAGGGGATCTCTGCGGACGGGACCGCAAAAGAGCCGCGTCAGATGCAGGACGGAGAAGTGCACTTTCGCACGGTCAACGGCGAAGACACTCACGCGGCGGTGAACACCGGCGACCAGTCATGGCGAAATATCGTGGTCGAATTGAAGGAGCCAACCGCATGAAAGTGGCGGTGGGGCTGGATATCGGCACGACGTCCGTGTCCTGTGTGGCAGTTGCCGAGAACGGTCAACAGCTGGCGACCGTCACTGCGGCTCACGATGCGGCCCTCAAGAGTCTGTCCGCCGGTCATGTGGAGCAGGACCCCGCCGAATTGTGGAATGTGGCTGCAGAATGCCTCAGTCAGTGTGTTGGCGCGCTTCGAGATCCTGTCGCGGGGATCGGCGTCACGGGTCAAATGCATAGTACGGTGTTGCTCGATTCCGCCAGCCAGCCGCTCTCACCTGTTATCACATGGCAGGATCAACGGGCGTCTGTTGGCAATCCGTCGCATCTCCATGAGTTACTGGCAGAGCTCGACTCCGAGCAAATGGAAGGCACCGGCTGTCGTCTGTCTCCCGGATTCATGGGTACCACCCTGTATTCACTTGGCAGGAGCAACTCACTTCCAGCGGGACTGCAGAGCGTCAGCTTCGTGGCCGACTGGATCGTTGCTCAGCTGACTGGAACAGATCCCGTCACTGATCGGACTCACGCCGCGTCGTCGGGCCTCTATGATCTTCGAGCAGATTGCTGGAGTGAATCTCTCCTGCTGCATGCAGGAGTCAACGATAACTGGCTTCCTCAGGTGAGACCAACGGGCGAAATCGCAGGAAATTTACAGGACGGAATTCTCCTCTATGGGGGTGACGGCCATAAGATTCCCGTGTGCACGGCCATCGGCGACCATCAGGCGGCCGTCCTGAGCACTCTATCGGGCGAGGACACTGGCAGCCTGCTGATCAACATTGGTACGGGAGGCCAGGTCTGCTGGCGCGCTCCCACGTTTCTGCTGCGAGAAGGACTCGAAGTCCGTTCTTTGCCCGCAGAAGACCTGTCTCAACCGGGTGAATTCATCCAGGTTGGCGCCGGCCTCTGTGGCGGCGCCGAGTTCTCATGGCTGGCAGAAACTCTGGAACGGCTCAGTGCGGATCTTGGATCGCCAGTGAGTCGTGCGTCCATCTGGAAACAACTTACGGGTTACACGGCGTTGGCTGATACCGGGCTGACCTGTGAGCCCTATTTCTTTGGCACCCGACCTGAGCCGCACCGCCGGGGACTCCTTTCGCAAATCGACAGTTCCAACCTGACAGTGCACGGCATAGCCTCTGCCGTGGCGCGCGGAATCGCAGACTCAATGCGGGAGCTGTCGATTGCCGAGGAAGCAGGGCCGAAACAGGTATGCATGTCGGGGAACGCCTCTCGCTCAATTCCATTACTTCGCCTGGCAGTCGAAGAATCATTCGGACTTCCCGTCCGTGTAGTCGCCGTGAAAGAAGAAGCAGCCACTGGAGCCGCGCTGCTTGCCGGTACTGCAGTTGGACTTTGGCCCGGACTCTCCGCTGCACGCAACAGTCTGAAATCCGGCAACAACCGGGAGACACCGGATGATTGAAGTTCCACAGACCCGTCTGCGACTGGGCGCGTCGCGTGACCTGCTGAACATCAGTGCCGTGTTCGATGCTGGTATCACGGCGATCGTGGATCTGGGAATCGAAGAGCCAATTCCTGCTCTCCCTCGACAAATCAACTACTGTCGATTTCAGATCACCGATGACGCAAATAACTCTGACAAACAACTCGCCGCCGCAATCACGACGATTCGTTCGCTACTGATTGCTGACCACATTGTCCTGCTCTGCTGTGCAGCCGGCCTGAGCCGATCCATTGCAGTCGCTTCAGCTGTCGTTGCCAGCGTGCGCGGGTGTCGACCGGATGAGTGTCTGAAGGAAATTGGTGAGCTGAAACACACGGATGTCAATCCGCTGTTGTGGAATCAAATCAGAAACGTCGTCATCCCGAGCATCTGATTTGCACGGCAATCCTGCGTTATCGTGGCTTGTAGTTGTAAAGTGGGCGTCACCCACTGACCAACTGCTCACAAACACATCGGTTGTTTGTGGACGGTCCACCCTGCCATTGAATCTCCTTGCTCTTCTTTGCTCTCTGTGGTCAGCCTAACGCGATCAGATCACCACGGAGGAGCACAGAGTAAGATCACCTGCGTTTGCCTCGACTGCCGGACTTCCGACGTCCTTTGCCTTTCGTGCTGCGACCACCCGATTTTCTCTTCGCATTCTTCGCACCCTTCGACTTCCGTCCAGGTCGGGAACTGGCTTTCTTCTTCGGCCGCCGTCGCTTCTGAGTCGTCTTTTCCTCAGCCAGTCGCAGATCAAGCTGGCGTCGATCAACATCCACGCCGGCAATCAGGACGCGGACGGAATCACCCAGCTGAATCCGATGATCAGTTCGCTCTCCTATCAGCATTCGGGAAGTCTGATCGTAAGAATAGAAGTCGCCGGACAGGGAGCTGATATGCACGAGGCCTTCGGCCGGAATCTCCTGCCCCTGGCAGAACACCCCGAAACTCTCGACGCCCGTAATGAAGGCGTCCATCTCCTGGCCGACTTTGTCTTCCAAAAATCGCAGCAGGCGAATTCGTTTTAATTCCCGCTCGGCTCGTTCAGCTCGCCTTTCCGTGAGGGAGCAGTTCTTGCCGAGCTGAATCAATTCGCTCATGGCCATCAGGGACGGCTTCTGTCCGGCCGCCAACTCGCCAATGATGCGATGAATCATCAGGTCTGGGTAACGCCGAATTGGACTTGTGAAGTGACAGTAGTCGTCTTCATTCAGAGCATAATGTCCCGTTTCTTCGGGGCTATACTCTGCCTGCTTCATTGCTCGCAACAGCGCGAAATTGATGGCTCGTTCTTCCGGCTGGCCAGCAACGCTGTGAATCAGTTCCTGGATTTCAGTTCGGCTCTGATACTTCTGAAGTTCGAACCCAAGACCACTGCAAAAGTCCTTAAAGTTCTTCAGCCGCAGTTCATCCGGCGTCCCATGAGCTCGTCGCAGGAACGGAATATCGCGCGATGCCAGCAGCTGTGCCACGGCTATGTTGGCGGCGAGCATGAACTCTTCGATGATCTCATGACTTTCATCATGATGCCGTTCGTGTGCTCCCGTTACGTTGCCGTCATCGTCGAAATCGATCTCGACTTCCGGCACACCCATTTGAAGGGCACCTGCAGCAAACCGTTTCTTTCTCAGCAGCATCGCCAGTTCATGCATCCGCAGCAGCAGCTGAACAATCTTCGCAGCTACTTTTCCTTTCTGAGCCTGAGGGTCCTCCACGATCGGCATGACTTCTTCGTAGGCGAATCGCTTTGACACCTGAATGACAGAGTTCGCAACTTCGGCCCCCATGACATTGCCGGCCGGGTCGAACTCGATGAACACACTCTTGGTGAATCGCACCCGACCTTCCTGCAGGCTGGCCAGCCCGTTGCTGATTACCTCCGGCAGCATGGGAATAACGTGACGTGGCAGGTAAACACTGGTGCCCCGCTCACGAGCCGATCGATCCAGCGCGCTTCCGACCGGAACAAAGTGCGCCACATCTGCGATGTGGACTCCCAGTTGCCAGTGACCTCGGCGGTCTCGCCTGAGTGAGATCGCATCATCGAAGTCACGCGCTGTCGCCGGATCGATGGTGACGATTGTTTCCTTACGCAGGTCCAGTCGATCTCCGATCTGTTCCTCGTCAAAGTTCTCAGCCTGCAATCGTGCGTCGTCGAGCACTTCTTCCGAAAACTCATGCGGCAGTCCAAGCCCGTGAACTACGGAGAGCGTATCGACTCCCGGGTCGCCTCGATGTCCGAGAACTTCCGTGAGCACCCCCTCACCAACTCGGTTTGCCGTGGGAAAGCGGAGCATCTCCACAACAACTTTGTCTTCGGGCTGAGCGCCTTTAGCACCTGGGTCACCGACATGGATGTCGGACTGAAACTGCGTGCCGTCGATCCGGACAAATCCCTGCCCGTGTGCTTCAAGGTAGGTGCCGACAAACACGTTGCTGGCTCGCTCAAGAATCTTCTCAATCCGCCCACAACGCTGCCCGCCCGATCGTCGCCGGCTCGTCAGACGAACCAGCACTTCGTCGCCCGTCTGCGCATCCTTCAGGTCGCGGGATGAGATATAGACATCCTTCCCCTGCAACTGATCAGACGGTTCTGAGGGAATGACGAATGCTGCTCCGCTGTTAATCTTCCGGACAACGCCGGACACGAATCCGGCTGAAACACGCAGCCGCAGCCGTCCGTTCTTTCCGATTCGAATCTTCTCCGAAGCCGCCAGCGATTCGATTGCTGAGTTATAACGGCCTCGATTCTTCTTCACGATTTTGAGTTTCCGCGCCAAAGCACCGCTGTCGATCGGTCGATAATCCGGTCTCGACAGGTACTCAATGATTTTCTCTTCCAGTTGCTTCAATTTTTCATTCCTGAATGATTGTTTGTTTTTTCGACGTGAGCCCGCGTGTTCGCAGGCTGTTCAGCACGTCTGTTGATTTAATTTTGTGGCCCTCAAAAACGGGCAGTCGGAACGCAACTCGATGGTCACTCCCATTGAACAGCATCGTTGTCCTGAGTTTCCAGGCCACGTCTATTTCAGCTCTCAAGCCGTCGCTATCAGCATTCGCCTGTTGCAAATAGCCACGTTGCTGCCAGCGAGGAAGCCACGTCCACGACGTGTTGGGAGACAGAGCGATTTCAGCGTCAGCTGATCGCGCTTTCCGCAGGTTGCGGATGAGCGTGATCTGGCCGACGACTCCGACAGTGCCCATCAAACCTGCGATGAAACCAATTAACGCAAACAGTTCCCGTCGTGGATAGGGAATCAGGATTGCGTCCGACGGCGCTGCCGGATTCACGTAGCAGTGAGTCGCGTGTTTTTTCTTCAGAATGCTCTGAAGGCACTCAAGATTGTCTTCCTGAGTTGAATCAATTTTGTCGCTGAATTCGAAGAGAGCGACACGGCGGCCGGTGTACGACTTGTTTTCATATTCATAACCGTATGACGCTGCGACACGGCCGGTCTGACCCTGGTTCGGTTTTTTTCCTCCACTTCTGATCACACCCACCGATTCCACGGTGGCAGGAACTTTTTGCCATGACTGGATCTGGATCCAGTCAGCCGCCTTGCCCCGTCCTGCGTCCGCAGCAATCAGCCCCGCGATGCCAAACGGTGCCAGAAACAACATGGCACCAATGAATCCTTTTGCCGACTTCTGCATTTCATTCCCGCTGAGGTCATGCGCATCCTGTGCGCTGCAACGGGGAGTATAGGAAATCGGATCACTGGCTGCGGGAATTCGGGAAAATACAGGCACGCAGCGTCAGCAAGTGAGCTCAAACTTCACCTCACCCTTCCTCTGAAGGGTAAAGCAACAGCTTAAGGAGGGGCCAGCGAACAATCCCAGGAAACGTTCGCTGCAGACAACCCACAATGGGCCCTCACCCTGTCTGTTCGGTCACACGCACATCAGGCTGCGACTCTCAAACCGCACTTACTTCTCGTGCATATATCTCAGCAGCATCTGAGCACGACGTTGAAGCAGATGCTCCGGATCATTTGCCACCTGGGTCAGGATAGGTTCCAGGGGCCGCCCGGCATCGCCGAGTCCCTTGAACGAGCTGGAATGAACAGACAGCCGGAAGTTCCCGTTCGCCCATTCCTTTACGGCAGCGACGGCCCTGCGATCGTGTCGAGTCGATTCGCATCAGAGCAACGGCGAGTGCAACGCGCAGCCGGTCCTTCTTGTTCCGAAGCAGTATTTCAAAGGGCACGACGGCAGGTGTGCTGAGAGTCCCCCGCTGGCCGACAAAATCAATGAGCCGCATCCGACGATCGACGTAACCATCCGGCTGTTTAATCATCCTCAGCATTCGCGGCAGGTGCTCAAGGTAGCGATCCGGATCAATCGTGCAGATGGCCATCACGCAGTCAGCGCGAACAGACAATTCTTCGTCCTCTTCCACCATTCGTGTGAGTTCATCGAGGACAGGGCTGGCGTCGGTTCCGAGGCGTGAAAGGATGATGGCTGCCGCCCCTCTTCTAGATCGAGTCTTACTTCTCAGCCCTTCACTCAATGGTTTGAGAAGAGTCTCAGATTCGACAAGGTCTTTGCCAGCCAGGAACTGCGCTGAACTGAAGCGAACACCTTCATCAGCATCATTCAGTGCGTTATTGAAGATGCTGACAAACTCGGGCGGGGATGGATCACGGAATCGCAGGTCCCGAATGATCCTTGCGCGAATATACACGCCCTCGGATTCCATCAGTCCCTGCAGGACAGGCCCAACTTTGGCGATGTGTTCTTCATTCCATGAAAGTCTCAAAGCCGTCTCCAAACGGACTTCCGGACTCGGATCGTCCAGCAGTGGCAGGTA
Source organism: uncultured Planctomycetaceae bacterium (assembly GCA_913031625.1). Taxonomy (GTDB): domain Bacteria; phylum Planctomycetota; class Planctomycetia; order Planctomycetales; family Planctomycetaceae; genus Fuerstiella. Next base: position 43,951 of record CAJWGB010000005.1, read on the forward strand.
TTCAGATTCCAGATCTGTCGGGTTAGCCCGATTCAGTGTCAACACTGCCCAGTGACGAGAATCCGCATCAGCGCTCTTAAGCAGCGCAACAAGCGGTTCACAAGTCAGCTCCGGGTGCTGAGCCAGAGCCGTCATGGCCAGCATCTTGTGTGAGCGGTCTCCCTTAACCAGTTGTTTCAGCAGGAGATCAACAGCGTTGACCATCCCGGGCTTAATGGCACTTGCAAATCCGAATGCTCCTGCTCGTCGGTTGACATAGACCCCATTGAAAAACCAGACGACTTTCTGAGCCGACTCAGGATCCGCCGCAAGGAGTTTTGAAGCCGCTGCGATCTGTTCCTGACCCGTCCTGTCCTCGAACGCCGTTCTTAGTTCTGCGATTGTCGAGTCATCGGAAACTGCTGCCGCTGCAGTTGTGAGGATCAGACTAAGGAGAATTGTCGTGCGCATGAGAGTCCTCGCTAACAGTCGTTCTGTATTCAGATTATCGACCGAATGCCTCCGGAAAAGGTCAGAATCCTGTAAGACCTGTGCATGATCCAACTGAGAGGAGAGCCTTCTTCGGAATTCCCCCTCACCGTCCGCTCGATGAATCTGCAATCCCAAACAGGCCGGAGTGAGAAACGCAATAACGAAGTCCGGCAGTTGGCGAACTATCATCGCGTCTCAAATCGCCATCACCTGAAAATCGCGGTCAAAAGGACCCGACTCGGGAGTCGGACTACTCTAAGGCACTGCCGGACCTCGCCTTGCTTGCCCCGGCCTGCGAACGCATCGACAGGGTTATTTCGTCATCGGTGATGACGATTCAAGCGTCAGCGCCGACCGCTGTTCTGAACCGTTTCTGGCATCATTCCCGAGTACGGATTCTGCCGATTTCAGGAGCGATTCAAACTTTTGAATCACCTCCGGGTGATCGGCTGCAACATCTTTCTGCTCCTTCAGGTCATCCGCCAGATTGATCAGCTTTGCCTTTCGACCGGGCCCGATTGGCCTGGCGGACGTCCATTGCGGATGAGTCTCCTGCAATGGGAGGTGATACTTCCAGTCTCCCATCCGAATCGCCTGCAACTGCCGGCGGCGGTAGTACAGGAGGTGGTCCCATGGCGTCGATGCATCGCCTTCAGCAAACAGCAACGGGCCGATGTCGTGACCGTCGATTTTTCGCGTCGGTAGATCTGCTCCTGTCAGTTCGCAAAACGTTGGCAGCAGGTCCATCGTCGTGCACAGCTCGTCGCACTCAGTGCCTGAAGGAATCCGTCCCGGCCAGCGAGCGATCATCGGGACTCGCATGCCCCCTTCGAGCGTTCCTCCTTTTGCGCCCGCAAGTGGACGGTTGGAACCTCCGTTGCGTCCGTTGGAACCATTGTCAGAAGTGAAAATGACGAGCGTATTCTCGGCAAGGTTAAGCCGGTCAAGGCAGTCGAGAATCTGCCCCGTGGACCAGTCAATCTCTTCCACTGAATCACCATACCGGCCATTCGCACTGCGCCCGTGAAACTGAGGAGATGCAAAGAGAGGCAGGTGAGGGAACGTGTGCGGCAGATACACGAAGAAGGGATCTTCTCTGTTCTTCTCAATGAACTTCACTACCTGCTCGGTGTATCGTTTCGTGAGTGTTGACTGATCGGCGGGTGCTTCGATGACTTTCTCGCCCATCACCAGTGGCAGCGGCGGATCACCGCGACGGGCCTGCTGCATGTCATTTGAATACGGGATGCCGTAGTAGAAATCGAAGCCGTGCCTGGTGGGCAGATGCTCGGGTTGATCCCCAAGGTGCCACTTGCCAACGCAGGCTGTGTGATAGCCCTTCGTCTTGAGTGCTTCAGCGATTGTGAGTTCTTTGGGATCCAGACCGCGGCGGCTGCGGGGAATGAGCACCCAGTGTCCGGTGAAGTCTTCATGCATTCCCACACGGCGCGGGTAGCAGCCAGTCATCAGACTGGCACGCGACGGCGTACACACAGGGCTGGAGGAGTAGAAACTCGTAAATCGTCGCCCTTCTTTCGCAAGGCTGTCGATTCGAGGAGTTCGATTCTTCGTACTTCCATAGCAGCCGAGGTCTCCGTAGCCCAGGTCATCACAGAAGATGACGATCAGATTTGGCTGGCGGCTGTCGCCCGTTTCAGAGGCTGACACTGAGTTAAGCAGGAACAGGCTGACGGAGGCAAAGATTAGCTTGTGCATTGTATGTCCTGGTTTCATCGGGGTCCGGAACTCTGAGCAAATCAGGGTTTCATGAGAGTTTCGTCGAGGTTAAGAATCACGCTCGCCACGACGGCCAGCGTAGCGCGTCGCTGTTTGAGGTTCCCAGGAGTATCAGCCTGGTCAATTTCTCCCAGGAACGCCTCTCGCGCCTGATCGTCTCTAAGGAATTCGGCAGCCACAGTCGCCTGCATGTGACGCAGTGCATCGAGCTCCTGTTCTGTCGGACGGCGAACGAGTACTCGTCGGAACATCTCGGAAATCGCGGCCGATTCGGGATTTTCGTTTACCGAAGCCGCCAGTGCACCGGCAGCTTCAAGAAACACCGGGTCATTCAAAGTCACAAGGGCCTGCAGTGGTGTGTTGGTTCGAATGCGCCGAATCTGGCACACCTCGCGGCTGGTTCCATCAAATGTGATCATCGATGGATAAGGACTTGTGCGCCGGAGGAACGTGTACAGCCCGCGGCGATATCGATCTTCTCCTGTGGCGGCGACCCACTTCAGCCTGCTGTAGGTTGTCTTCCAGATCCCGCTCGGCTGAGGCGGCATCACAGAGGGACCGCCAATTTTGTCCGACAGCAGGCCGGAAACGGCAAGGGACTGGTCGCGGACGGTTTCCGCGGAAAGCCGAAACCTGGGGGAATGACTCAGCCAACGATTCTCCGGATCCTGCTCTTGAGCCTTCTGACTCACAACGCTCGACTGCTGGTAAACAGACGACAGTACGATCTGACGGCACAGTTGCTTCAACGACCATGAATGCCCGTCGCGATATTCAACGGCCAGCCAATCGAGCAGCCGGGGATGAGAAGGAGACATTCCCTGCGTTCCGAAGTCTTCTTCCGTCTCGACGAACCCTCGACCAAAAAATCGGCTCCAGATTCGATTCACAGCAACGCGAGCCGTCAGCGGATTCTCCTTTGCCAGCAGCCATGCAGCGACGTCCCGTCGATCCCCTGACGGCTCTGACAGTTTGATGGCAAACGACTTCGGAAAGCCGGCCGTCACCTCTTCCCCCTTTTCAAGGAAGTTGCCGCGGACATGAATGTGCGTCTTTCGCTGGCGGTTCTTCGGCAGCTCCTTCATCACGGGAGTCTGCACAACCGACTTGCTGATCTGAGCGAGCTGCTTCTCAGCATTCTGGATTTCATTGGTGAGTTGTCGGGTTTCCGGATGCAGATTTCGAAACCGCTGCCTGAGCAGGTCCTTCTGTGCGTCTGATCGCTGTGCAGGCTGCAGTGCGGCAGCCTCCGCAAGCGCGCCGGTTGCGTCAAGTGACCATGGGTTGTCTCGGGAAACTCCCAGACGCACACAGCCAAACAACAAGCTTGTGTTTGGATACTGCTGCGACAATGCAACCTTCAGTTGTTGACCTTCTTCCAGTTTGAGTGGTTGCGCAAAAACAAAGATGCCTGTGTGCCGCTGACCAAACCTCGGCGAGATTGCCCAGCCGGTCGACGCGTTTCCGTCAACAGCCTTTTCCACCTGCCACCTGTTCTGTGAAAAGTCCGCCTCCGCGCGTCCAAATCCGGCGTCCGACACTTTGTTGCCGCCTGCATCGATCACGGTCACCGCGAGTTCGCTCAGTACAAAATTTGGATCACTCTCGTTTCTGCCGGGCCCCTTCTGAGGCAGTGATGGATGAGTGAGTGCCTCGACCCTGAGCGTGGTAATCGGCTCGCCGGGCTCAACCTGAAGTGTAATCGTGTAGACATCTTTCGCGGGCTGTTCGCCGGATGCGAGGATTGACTGATCCGGTTGAACTGTCAGCGTTGAGCCGTTTGCAGATTCCGCGAAGATGGGGCGCGGCAACTCCCATTGTGGACGACTGGCAATGTTGTCGGCCCAGATGGTCAGCTCCCGCTCAAAGTCCGGACTCGTCCTGTCGCGGCGATCGCGAAGGTCATTCAGCCGGGTCTCCAGTTTGGCGATCTCCTGCTGTTGCTGGACAGTCGGTGTCGCTGCACGCGGACTGTCATCGCCTCGGTCAGCATCCTCTGTCTGATTGAACCATGCGAGGAACTGGTAGTACTCCTTCTGTGAGATGGGATCGTACTTGTGAGAGTGGCACTTGGCGCAACCCATGGTCAGACCCATCCAGACCTGGACAGTTGTGTCGACGCGATCCTTTACCGCGGCCAGCCGAAACTCTTCGTTGTCCGTGCCACCTTCATCATTGGTCATCGTGTTTCTGTGAAATGCGGTGGCCAGCACCTGGCTGGACGAAGCGTCGGAGAGCAGGTCGCCTGCGAGTTGCTCGGTTGTGAACTGGTCGTAGGGCATGTCGTTGTTGAGCGCGGCAATGACCCAGTCGCGATACCTCCAGATATTACGAGGCTGATCCTTCTCATAGCCTTTCGTGTCTGCGTACCGAGCAAGGTCCAGCCACAGACTGGCCCAGTGTTCGCCGAATCGAGGCGACTGAAGAAGCGTGTCGACAGCTTTGACGTAGGCGTCCGGTGATTTGTCAGCCAGATACTTCCGCACCAAGATCGGGTCCGGAGGAAGGCCGGTCAGGTCCAGAGCAACTCGACGGATCAAAGTTTCGCGGTTTGTTCGCGGTGATGGCTCCAGTCCGTGTCGACGGATCTGATGCAGAATAAACCGATCGATATCAGTCTCTGACCACTGATCCTGGGCGTGTTGTGGCAGGGGCGGGCGAACCGGTGGAACAAAAGCCCAATGTTGTTGGTACTCCGCACCTGCTTCAATCCATCGCCTGAGTGTCTGTTTTTGTTGGGCGGTCAGCTGGTGCCCGGAATCCGGAGGCGGCATCACAGTGTCCGGGTCTGTACTGCTGATTCGGGTAATCAGGTCACTCTCATCGGGCTTTCCTGGGACGATGACTGTGGAGCCTTCTCCCACCGGAGACACATCCAGACGCAACTCACCCTTTCTGGCGGCAGCATCTGCACCGTGGCAGGCGAAGCAGTTCCGGGCAAGGATCGGTCGGACTTCTGACGCAAAACCGGGAGCGTCTTCGTCAGCCGCGGCCGAGCAGACGAGCGTCAGAAGCGCGAGAAATGGCAGTGTCAACAAACGGGGGGGCAAACTCTTCATGCGGAAATGATGATTCACAACGCCGGATGTTTCCAGCAAGTGATGCGGCCACACCCTTACCTGGTGGGATGTCGAGACCTATCATCCGCCGATGCCACGCACACACCTTCATCCCGAACAGCATTTCGACCGATTCCAGCAATGGCTGGATATGGAAGGCGCCGCCGAGCGTGAGCGACTGGAAGAGCGTCGGAAGGTGCAGTCGTCCGCACAGGCAGAAAAATCCGGAGACACACTGCTTGATCTGGTGATTCGCTCCCACGGCACCGGACTCGGCGGAAGGTACCTGCTCACACTGCAGAAACGTCGTTCACCCGATCGGCTGCCATGGCACCGATTCCGTGTGGGCAGTCCCGTAATTCTGTCCGGGGATGGCTCGGCAGCCGGAGAAATGCGGCCCATGCAGGGAGTCGTCAGTGGCCGTCGCCAGGACTGCGTGGAAGTGGCCGTCAATGACTGGCCGGAAGCGGACCGCATGCGGCTGGACCTCTCTCCGGATGAAGTCACAAGAAAGCGACAGATCGCTGCGATGGATTCTGCACGGCAGGCAACCGGTCGAACTGCTCAACTCAGAGATCTGTTGCTGTACGAGCGAGAGCCAACCTTTGACGAACGCCCTCAGAAACCGCCCGAAAAACCTTCCTCTCTGAATGAAAGCCAGGAGGCGGCCGTTCAGTTTGCTTTGTCTGCAAATGATCTCGCCATTGTCCATGGCCCTCCAGGGACCGGTAAGACAACGACGGTTGTTGAGCTCATTCGCCGAGCCGTCGCGCGTGGCGAACGTGTGCTTGCATGTGCTCCCAGTAACACGGCCGTCGATAACCTCCTGGAAAAGCTGGTGGCAGCCGGTGAAGATCCGGTTCGCCTTGGCCATCCGGCACGAGTCCTCGAGGTTGTTCGCGCTCATACTCTGGACGCGATCGTGCAGCGACATGACGCCGGCAGTGTCATTCAGGAAATGCTGCGCGAAGCAGATCAGCTGGAACGCCGAGCGTCTCGATACACCCGAGCTCGACCGGCGCGCGGGCAGAAAAATCAACAGCGTCAGGAGGCACGCGAACTTCGGCGGCACGCGAGGATGCTGGAACGGCAGATTGTGGAAGACGTGGTTGCCGGTGCAAAAATCGTGTGTGCCACCGTCAGTTTCGATTTTGGAATTCTGAATGACTCACAGTTCGACCTGCTCGTCATCGATGAAGCATGTCAGAGCGTTGAGCCTGGCTGCTGGGTACCTCTGAAGTTTGCAGATCGCCTCGTGCTTGCCGGTGACCATTGTCAGTTGCCTCCCACCATTCTTTCGAAGGAAGCCGCAAAACAGGGTCTTGCGATCAGCCTGATGCAACGACTGGTGGAAGAGTTTGCACAGACGGTGACACGTCAGTTAACCGTGCAGTACCGCATGCACGAGCAGATCATGCAATTCTCGTCCGAACAGTTTTATGATGGTCATCTGACTGCAGACGCATCAGTTCGACAGCATCTCCTGGGCGACCTTCCGCACGTGGACCGAGAGGATGACTCCCCCGTCATTTTTATCGATACAGCGGGTGCCGGGTGGGCTGAGGAGATGGAAGGTGAGAGCCTGAGCAAACTGAATCCGGGAGAAGGCAGACTTGTCCTCTCTCAGGTGAATGAGCTTTGTCGTTCGGGACTCCGGCCTCAGGAAATCGCAGTGATCGCACCTTACGCCGCGCAGGTCCGCTGGCTCCGCATGCACAGCGAATTTGATCACCTCGAAATCGATACCGTCGATGGCTTTCAGGGACGAGAAAAAGAAGCGGTCGTCATGTGTACGGTGCGGTCCAACACTGAGGGCGAAGTAGGATTCCTGTCGGACTCGCGCCGAATGAACGTTGCCCTCACGCGCGCTCGGCGGCAGCTGATTGTCATTGGTGACAGTGCGACCCTGGGAGCTGACGAGTTCTTTCAGTCACTGTTGAAGTGGTTTGAAGAATCCGGTGCTTATCGATCCGTCTGGGAAATTCCGGACGCAGTGACCGAGTAGCTCATATGCGCTACCGTCGGGGGCTGCGGCTGAAAGTGTCCTTCCGTCACAGAACGGCCGGTCTCACATCGATCAGGGGTGCTGCTGGCTCCGTCGCGCTTCCCCGTTTGTCAAAAAATCGCGTCTGGCCGACTGTGGCGTCTCGAATTGAATGGCCATGGCCGCGATGAACCCTGCCAGATGTCGTCACTTCGTTCCACCACTCCGGCCGACGGGGTTATTCGCCGACGTTGGCGGTTGTCCATGAGCCGTCGATGTTGCGCCATACGCCGCCTGGATTCTCATCCTGCAGGACTGCCGGCAGACGACCTGGACGAACTGCGTCGTAACACTGCAACATGGCAAACCGAGGAATCCCTCCGGGCATGCCCACGGCAGTGAAACCGGGATGGGCAGTTGCCGGATAAGGGCCGCCGTGGTTCATGGCCGGACTGACTGCCACTCCGGTTGGCATCTTGTCGTTGAGCAGACGCCCCACCTTTGTTCGCAGCGCCGGTTCGACGACGTTGTAGTCTTCGTCGTCTGCTCCGTTGGAATCTGAATAGATACAGCCGGTGAGATTGCCTTCCAAAGACTCCGCAATGGCAGCCATCTGGTCAACGCTGTCCGCAAAGACAATCAGAGAACCGTTACCAAAGGCTTCCGTCTGAAAGACTTCCGGGTCTTCCAGGAAACGACTGCCGGAAACTGTCAACAGTGTGTTGTTAAAGCTCACTCCGTTACCACCACCGGATTCGCCGCCGGCGACGAGTGATGCGCCCGCGCCTTTGAGGGTATCGACTCCTGAAGAAAAGCTGCCTCGAACACCTTCACTCAGCATTGTGCCAACCGGGGCTGCTCCGAATTTGGTTCCTGCAGCACTGGCGAACGCTTCACCAGCCTCGCCCGCGGGAACCACAACAAGTCCTGGATTCGTGCAGAACTGACCGGTTCCCATGAGGCAGCTGCCGGTGAATTGATCGGCGATCTCGTCTGACCGTTCGGCAAGTGCTCCTGCGAGGACATACACCGGGTTAATGCTGGACAGTTCCGCATAGAATGGCTTGCCGGCGGCGTCTGCAGCGGCCTTCAGCTTCAGCCCCGTGTGGCGAGCTCCCGTGTAGCCGCATGCCCCGACGCGACTGTCAGAAACCAGCTTATATCCATCTTCATGACTGGTTCGGTAAATCAGCTGCACCAGTGCAGCCGGCATGCCTGTCTTCTGAATCGCCGCGACGGCAGCTTCACCGAACAGGCGGGTCGTTTCGGGGTGGCACGAATGTCCTTTCGCAATGACCGGGTTTCCGGCGGCGATGGCTGCGGCAAAGTCTCCGCCCGCGATGCCGTTGAATGCGAACGGAAAGTTGTTTGGCCCAAAGACAACGACTGGCCCAATGGGGCCCAGCATCGCACGGATGCCGGTGGCCGTATCGATGGTGGGAGCACGCCATGAATCGGCGCGAGCTGCTGCTGCTGCCTGTCTCAGCTGATTGGTTGTACGTGGCAGTTCGCCGTCTTTCAGGCGAGGTGAAACCGGAAGAGCAGTTTCAGCGTTGGCTGCCGCGACAAGTTCGTCAGCCCGTGCTTCGATTTCGTCCGCGTAGGCTTCGAGGAAGTCTGCAAAGCGGCTGCCCGGCCAGCCGCGCATCTGTCGGGAAGCTTCTGCGGCTGCCTCGAGTGCGCGATCAATCTCTGACCAGTCACTCACAGGAAACTCGCCCGGAAGTACTTCTTCGGTGGCGGGGTTGGCTGCCTGAAAGGTTGAAGCACCTGTCGATGCGGACCATTCACCATTGATCAAAACAGGGTGTGCCATGATTCTATCCGTTATTGAGCGTATTGTTTGATTGGAAGTGTGGGCGTCTAAAAGATGCCCAGCTGATCGCGCGCCTCATCCGTCATGCGTTCCGGAGACCATGGTGGCGACATCACCATATTGATGGCTGCTTCGTCGACATCATGCAGTCGCTCCAGCGCCATTTTGGATTGCTGCACCAGCTGAGGTCCCGCCGGGCATGCCGGACTCGTCAGTGTCATGTCGATCTTAATCCGTCGAGGATTCTCTTCGTCCTGTTCGATGGCGTAGATCAGGCCAAGATCAACGATGTTGATGAACAGTTCCGGGTCGATTACCTGACGCAATGCTTCGAGGTAATCAGACTCCGTCGAAGGAGACGTTCCGGTGACACGCTGGCCGCCCGGACCGACGGACTCCTGAGGGGCTTCTTCTTCCGCAGTCGAGTCTGACTCTGAGTCCGCCGCGTCATCAGACTGAGCGGCAGTCGAATCTGACGGAGTGCCGTCTGAAGAGGGAACCGTGGCCGGTTTGGGAGTCTTGCTGAGACCCGCCCAGACGTCACCGTCCCTAATCTCCACGTCAAAGACACGAATGCCCTTTGTGGCCGGCATGCATTGAGCAGCGCCGGTTTCCAGATCAAATCGAGCTCCGTGACGGGCACACGTGATGGATGTGTCCTGGAGTGGACCATCCGCCAGCGGCTGACCGTCATGAGAACACACATCTTCGATCAGATAGATGGTGTCGTCCACGCGTACGGCAAGGGCAGGAATATCGTCCACAATGACGGAACGACGTTCGCCTGAAGCCAGCTCGTCGGCTCCGATGACCTTTTCCATCGATTCACTCTAATTCACAAAACCCATAACGCCGCAGACCCATTCTGCGACCATCTGCAGTTTAGGCGGATGAAAACCCGAGGACAGCCAGTCTCCCGTGAAACTGTCAATTTATTGGCCAGCGTTCGCCGGGCTCGCCATTTCAAGTCTCAATCTGGTTTTAGTTTCCGCTTGCTTTATGTGTAATGTTGATTGGTCCCGCTGCGGCCTGCTTCCATTCCCACGTCCCGGACAATGCCATGCGCCCACTCGCCCTCCACGCACTTCTGCTCCTGCCCGTTGCTTCCACCGCTGCTGAACCGGTCGAACCTGATCAGATTCGCGCGACTGTTCAAAAGAGTCTTCCGTACCTTGCGGAACGAGGTGACTGGTGGCGCGAGAACAAGAATTGTGTGTCTTGTCATCGCGGAGCATTTCAGGTCTGGTCCCATTCGCTCGCCGGCAAACTGGGGCTGAAAGTCGATCAGGAAGAACTCGGCAAATGGTCGTCCTGGGCCATGGAACGACTGCGCGACACCGGGGAAGGTGAAACTCCGACCGCCGAAAAGAACATGGACGGCGTCGCCCAACTGCTGGCAGCACTGAACGCGGACAAACCGGCCGAGGCTGATACAAGGCAGCTTGTTGAATGGCTGGAGTCCGGTCAAAAAGAGGATGGATCATGGAAACCCTACGGCCAGCTTCCCAAACAGAAACGCCCACTCCCCGAAACCACCACCGTGTCCACTTTGTGGAATGTGATTCTTGGGCGGGATTTTGGACTGAGTGAGCAGTCTCAATCCAGTGCGGCTGAGTACCTCAAGACAACAAAGAAGGGGATCAGTACTGAATGGCTGCTGCTCAGCATTCTCTATCAGGCCGATCGTGACCCCTCAGCAGCTCAGGAACTATTGAAACAACTTGAGGCGGAACAGAATGATGACGGCGGCTGGGGATGGATTCGTAAAGAAGAGAGTGATGCCATTGTCACCGGCCAGGCACTCTATGTGTTTCGCCGTTTGCGGGACACTGTCAAGTTCGAATCAGAGATCAGCGGACTGAACGACAGGGCGGTCCGTTATCTGCTGGCCAGCCAGACCGATGATGGGTCATGGCCAACGAAGGGCACAAAGAAGAACCGAAAAGATAAGATCGAAGAAACGGCCACGTATTGGGGATCCGGCTGGGCTGCCATTGGATTGCTCTACTCGCTGCCGAACTGAACGTCGATCGGTTTTCCGGCTTCAAAAGTCAATTGCCGAACGGCCAGCTGCCCGCAGATGTGCGCGGTCGAGTCGAAGTATTGAGCGAGCAGTTTTTCAGTTTCGCGAGGGATCTCAAGGTCTTCGTCACGTTGATAATGACGAGAAACAACAACCACCTGAATATTTGGCCCCAACAGGGGTGATACAGCAAACCGGCCTTGTTCGTCCGCTCGCACAGCATAGGCTCCGACGCTCACAAGGCCTGCAAGGACCGTCTTGAAGTCCTGATGGGTCACAGCGCGTTTGATACTGCGCGCGTGTAGCTTGACGCTCCCGACTCTCTGCGAGGGCAGAAGCAGAATGAGTGCATCAGAATCCGGCTCCCGGCCGGGGCCACGTTGCCATGTAATTTGTCCGGAGACATCAGCGTCCGATCGGACATCGGCCTCCGCCGCTTCACCATCATCTTCTCCAGCATCGTCAGCGTCTCTGTTCTTCACAGAAGTCGGCTCTGTGCCAGAGTCCGTGCCTTCCGACGAAAAAATCTGACCAACGAAAAAGCCGGCTCCGATCAGGCAGACTCCGGCCATAATCAGGACCAAAGGTGACCTCGTCTTTTGATCTTCGAGACGAATGGAGCCGAGTTCGGAACCATCTTCGCTTTTGAGAGAGGAAAGCTCTTCCAGTGATTCCCTGATTGGAACAGGTTTTTCTTGCTCTTCTTCTGCTATCACTTTCTGCGGCAGGCTGATTTCCACGTCGACTGGTTCGGTCATTTCGACCGGCGGAAGCTCGACGGGTCCTTCCTGTGGTTCCTGAAGCGGCGGATCTGCTGATGCAGATGGTTCTTCGGCGAAGTCGTCGAGAACCGACAATTCTGCGAGAGCCGAGATCAATCCGGAGTCGTCCCGAATGGAAGTCTTCTCATCCGGCATTTGCCTGATGGATCCATCGAGTTCGGGAACGCGGAGCGAACGTCCGCAGCGGGGACAGTCAACGACAGCTCCGGCCCGTGAGCGGGAGATGCCCAGCAACTGCTGGCAATATTGGCAGCGAAATTTGATCGGCATGATGTCGGCGAGAGAGTCCTGGCGTTACAGGGTCAGTGTACCGTCACTCAATTCCGTTTGCGCCACCCTGCTTCAAAATCGAGACCAGTCGGTCAGGTTTCGGCCTGACACGAATTTCCTCAGCGACCATTCAGCTTCGGCTGACTCCATTCAGTGCTGCTGTAGACCTCACGGCCTCACAGAGTCCGGCTTCAATGTCGCCCGGGGATATGGCTGTTCATTTTGCGGCGTCAGCGTACACTTGGGTCAGGGCATTCGCTGGAGAACAATGGCGGCTTCGTCTTGCTCCCAACTGTCCCCACGCGTGTGTTTTGTCGAGTTTCAGATTGTGGGTGAATGATGAATCGAATGATCTGCTGTGTCCTGACGGGGCTCATTTTAGCGGCTGCTCTGCCGTCAAAGGTGTCCGCGCAGAATGGCGAAGACATAGCCCGCGGGCTGTTGAGAGCTCTAATTGAGTCTCAGCTTGAGAAGGCAAATCGAAGAAACCGCAATCTGCCGGATCCATTCAGGACGCCCCTGAATCCTCAACCAGGAAAACTAACGGCGGAAATGCAGAAGCTGCGACCGGTCGCCGCGTCCTTTTCCCAGGAGTCAGCGACTCTGGCCGCGCTGCTGAATACGGACGCCCGGAGAAACTATGTCGTCCGGAATCATGTTGCTCATGCTGTCGAGCTGCAGGCGGAAGCTACGGCCTTAAACCGCCAGGCTGCCGCTGAACTGAGTCACCTGCCCGTGCTGAATGGGTTTCGGTCTCTCAACAGCGACTGGACGGCGCTGTCACACCAGCTGCAGAACTGCGAGGGTGTGGGTCCTCAGGCACGTAAAGTCGTTGGTCGACTGGACAAGCTTGATGAACAGTATTGTTCGATCCTTGGCATCAAGCCGACGTTTAAGAATGCTCGCCTGACGCAGGAAGCCTATTCGCTCGACTCTCACCTGAATGATCTCGTAGACGACGTGCGATATCACAGTCGACGTCGCGACGCGAATCAACAGGTACTCCATAAGCTCGGCCGACTGCATCAACAGGCGGGCTTCTTTGCTCGCCTTACGTCAAACGGGGCCTCTTATGAAGATGTGGCTCGACAGTACAGGGACCTCTACTCCGACTGGACTGTCGTGCAGCCGGAACTCAGACGGTTCCAGGATCACCTGATGATCAGAAACGCGCGCAGGATTCAGGACAGCCATCAGGAGATCCATGAGTTGCTGGGGATGCCGATGCCGGTGGACGCCAACATTCTGATAACGCTGGCGACGGACGCTCAGACAGAACTGGTCAATGTTTCGCGAGCGATCACACTTCATGAACTGATGACACTTCCGGACGCTCCTGCGATTCCTGCCGCCCTGGCAGAAGCCAGTGCGACCATGCAGGCGCTCCGCACAGCCATCGATCAGAATCAGCCACCTCAGAAGATCGGCGAACTCTGGGTGCGAGCGGATGAAGCATGGCAGATGCTGGCGTATTACCTTGGCCCGCTCAATAACCGACAGGCAGAAGCATCCATTGCATCGGTCGCTCAGGATCTTGATTCCATTCAGCGGACACTTGGCATTCAGGTGCAGTTCAATCGGAATGACATGTGCCGATCAGCGGCTTCGCTGGAGGAAATGGCAGACAACCTGGAAACGCTTGTTCAGAAATGGCACAGCAGGCCTGGCAACAACCAGGCGGCTCTGAAGAACCGCGTTCATCAGCTGGTTGATGCGTGCCACGCACTCGAACTGGCCATCCTTCGACGGCAGGCTCCAAACGTGTGTCGTCAGCAGTGTGACGGGATTATCGGTCAGTGGCAGCAGATTCGCCCAGCGCTTGCTCAGTGCACGACTCCTGAGGCTCTGGCAATTAACGACATGATTGCGACATTCACGCCGGAGCTGATTCGCCTGCGAACCATGCTGGGGGATTAGTGTTCTGGTTGCCTGAAATTGCCGAATAGCCACTCACCGGACTTCTGGCGAAGTCCACTACATGAGCTGGCGGGACTGGAGAACAATAGCCGAATGACGCGACGAGCCATTCTTGTCACCTTCGATGGGCTGCCCTGCCTGAGTGTCCATGCGGATGATTTTGATTCTCCACTGGCGGACCTGCTCGCGGAACTGTCCACGTCCGCGTTCTATTTTGAGAATCACTACATTGAGCAACATGGCCAGCTGGTCCTGTCAGCGGCCGGCAAATCAAGCGACTCTGTTCCGGAATCGGCAAGAGAGCTCTGGATCTACACAGAGGAAGACTCATCGGCTCGTACGGATGGCGTCCGCACCGCGTTGTGGGACGGAGCAGGATTGCCGGAAGATGCGCTCGAATGGGTGAGCGAATCAGACTTCATTCGGATCCATGTCGCCGCCCAGGTGACCGGGGAGACGCTGCCGCTGTTTCATACCATCCTCCTGCTATGCGAAGCACTGGCAGATGATTCGACTCTCGTCGGGCTGACCGCGACTGCGGGGTCATCAGCTAAGTCTGTCAGCATGGAGTCATTGATGTGGGAGTCGGAGATTCGGGTCCCGTTATGGATCCGAATCCCCGGCCAGGAAGCCGTTCGTCTGCAGACGCTCACAACATCCGCTGATCTGGTGACCTGTCTTCAGGAATGGATGAGTGACGCAGCCGTGACAGACCTGAATCTTCTCAAGCCTGCCGAAACACCGCCGGTAATAGTCGTTCAGACGGCCACCGCTGTTGGAGTACGAACGCCCGAGTTCCTGTTTGTACGGCAACCCGAAACTGAGTACTCCGACGAGCAGACAGCTCTGTATGCCAAGCCGGAAGACGCATGGAACGTTAATGATGTCTCGGCCGAGTACATTGAATCAGCGGAGCGGCTGGACGCCCTTTGCCCACGCGGCCTGACGAAAACGTCAGACGGGAAGTAATTGTCTGCACGGTACGTTAACCTGACGAAGTTCCGACCTGGCAGATTCATTGGCTTCACGTTCTGGCGACAACTATGAGATCCGTTTCGTGCGCAATCCTGTTAGCTCTGTCCACGGGATCAGGGCTCTACGCCCAGAATGAAGAGTCCAGACCGATCACTTCGGGGCGATACACGGTGCTGCAGACCTGGTCACAGGAGAAAAAGTTTGAGCGGCCGTGGTTTGTTCGCGTGCCAGTCAGACGCAGTGCGCGAAAGTTGCCTGTGTTCATTTTCCTGCATGGCAACGGAGGCACTGCTGAGAGGTCCATGAACGGTATGATGCGGCGACTCAGGGCAATCGCCGCCAGCCACATCATGGTCTTTCCTGACGGCTATGCACGCAGCTGGAATATTGTCTCGGAACGGTCTCGGGCAGATGACAGTGCCTTCGTGGAAGCAATCATCCGAACACTGGCACAGTGTTCCAACGTCGAGCCAAACAGCTTTACTATTATGGGAAACTCCAATGGAGCGGCCCTCGTTAATCAGCTGGCGATAGAATCAAAGCTGCCCAACATTCGCAACCTGATCAGTGCTGTCAGTCCTTTGAACGTTTATCAGCACAATGGCAAAGGGTTTCGGGCGCGAGGCAAAGACAACAACTACAGTAACATTGTAAGGCCGCCGACGGGTCGACGCCTGCTCAACATCAGTGGGACGAAAGATCGACTGGTGCCGTACAACGGCGGTCCGTCTCCGGTGATTCCGGCTAAGAACGGCAGGCTGGCGTTTGTTGCGGCCGAAGAATCCACGTTCCTGTGGGCACGGCACATGGGGCATCGCGGCGAGCGACTGAAGAAACCGACTCGCACTCAGGGAAAGCTGGGTTTCTATGAATACCTTGATGGCGACGTTGTGCACATCAAGGTCAATGACGAAGGTCACGGCGCAGGCGGGGCAGTCAGCGAGAAAATCCTGCTGGAGTTTATGAATCATCCTCCGAAACTGCTTGAGACTCTCTGACGGGAAAAAGCACTTCAATGAAGGGTCTATTTACTCAGCTTCGAACAGTTGCTGCATCTGTCTGCCTGACTCTGCTGTCCTCAGTCGGGACAGCAAAACCGCCGAATGTCGTCTTCATCCTCACTGACAATCACGGCGCATGGACCCTCGGGTGCTACGGGAACCCGGACATTCGTACGCCGAACATCGACCAACTGGCGTCACGCGGAATGCTGTTTGAGCGGGCCTTCAGCAGCAATCCCGTCTGTTCACCGACGCGCGCCACGTACCTCACAGGACTGCTGCCGTCTCAACATGGCCTCCATTCGTTTCTCGACAACAAGTACATGATGGGTCCGCAGGCGTACTACGCTTTGGAAGAGTTTGAAACGCTCCCGGAGATTCTCCACTCCGAAGGATACGTGTGCGGACTCAGCGGAAAGTGGCATCTCGGTGACAACATCAACCCACAGGACGGCTTCTCCTATTGGGCCACGATGCCTCGGGGCAGTACTTCCAACATGTATGAAGATCCGGTGATTCTCGATGGCAGAGTCGTAAAGACTCCCAAATATATGACCGATCTGTGGACCGATCACGCGGTTCGGTTCATTGAGCAGAACAGTGAGGGCGAGCAGCCATTCTTTCTTTATCTTGCATACAACGGACCGTACTGTCTCGGCAATCTGCTTCTGCGCGAAGCAAAGAACCGGCACGCTGAATACTACGCGGATAAACAGTTGCTTTCGTTTCCGAGGGATACCGTTCATCCGTGGCAATACAGCAACCTGAAGTATCACAACAACATTGTGAGCATCCGTCGGGTGGCAGCCGAGATCAGCGGAGTCGACGATGGCGTGGGCACAGTGCTTGAGACGCTGCAAAAGCACGGACTGACCGAGGACACAATCGTTGTTTTCGCGGGGGATCAGGGATGGATGGGTGGCCAGAACGGCTTCTTTGGCATGGGTGACCACACCCGGCCGATGGGCGCCCATGACCTCATGATGCAGGTACCGATGATTGTGTCACAGCCCGGGACGATCAAACCTGGCCGCACGAATGCACTGGTGAGCAACACAGATTTTCTTCCCAGTCTGCTGGATTACATGGGACTGAAGCATCGCATTCCCTCGGGAAAGAACCAGAAGCTTTCGGGGCGCAGTTACGCGGATGCCCTGCGTGGTAAACCACTGAAGTGGGAAACCAGAATGGTCTACGAAATGGAAGGCTGCCGCTGTTTGCGGACGGAAAACTGGAAGTACGTCACCCGCAGATTCCCGGACGGTCCCGGAGAACTCTACGACATGCAGGCCGATCCTCATGAACGAGTGAACCTGTTTGGTCAAACAGCCCACGCGGCAATTCAGCAGCATCTGGCCGATCGTATGGACGCGTTCTTCACGGAGTATGCCGATCCGCAATATGACATCTGGAACGGAGGTCGTTCCAAAGCGCGGCGGCACTACGCTCCCAAAGGGCATCCCGATTATCGGCCGCTTCGGTGACGGGACATCGCATTGATGATCACAGGCGGCAGAATGTGCCGACACTACTTCAATCTGATCTGCAGGCCACACGATCCGTGTTCAGAATCCGGTGTTCCCGACCTGGCATGCTGGAAGAGCTGTCTAGAATTCGTGGGGCAGACTCCCGCACTCTCACTACGGTCAATTGCGTCACTTAGTACTGATCACCGCTCTCCTGCTGACTCTGCACGAGGTCACTGCTGAGGAGCCTCCGCCAACCGTTCGTCGGTATCGCCAGCAGGCGATCCAGCTCGTAACCACCAGCGGTGGCTGGCTGGGCACACGGGACTCCGGCCTGTCACAGCGCCACTATGAGGTGACACTAAGAACGGGTGTCCCACTGGGATCTTTCAGCCGCATCCTCGGACTGACTCCCTCGTTTCGAACTGACTTCCTGCAGCCACCCGCAGTTTCCGCCCTTGATGTTCCTCGGGAAGTTCATGAAGCCGGGCTGAGTGTCTTCTACCGTTCCGAACTCAACGAACGCTGGTCGGCAATGGGAATTGTGCGACCGTCCTTCCGGGGCGACTTTACGACCAGTGACAATGCAGTCCGCGTGTTCGGACTGGGACTTCTGACATGGAAAGCGATTCCGGACGAATTGAGTCTGTCGTTTGGAGCCGTGTTTCTTGACCGTGCGGATCTGCCCCTGCTTCCGGCCGTTGGCCTTCGCTGGCAGCCGACGACTGACGTGCAGCTGGACCTGCAGTTTCCAAAATCCAAACTGCAGTGGCGCGTGGCTCGACCGGAGTCGGACAGCGAACTTTGGGTGTATGCGACGGCAGAAATTGGAGGGAACACCTGGGCCGTCACACGTGCCAACGGCAGTACGGACGAAATGTCGCTGCGAGACATCCGAATGAGGGCCGGGATCGAGTACGTGATGGATGGCGGGAGCGGCTGGTTTGTTGAGACCGGATGGGCCTTCCGCCGTCGACTCGAGTATGAGCAATCGCAGACAGAAGTCAGCTTCAGCGACGCGATGCTGATTCGAGCCGGGTTGAGGTATTAGGTACGACGGGCTGTAACCGGGTTCTGTGAGCCCGGACACTTACCGCATTAATACGGCTTGCGATGCCCATCCGCGCCGTCTGGCGACGGCAGCTACACTCTGCGTTTTAGCACGGACTTCCAGTCCGTCACTACCTACCAGTGCTCCACCGGACCATTCGGAACGCGAATCAAGGCGGTTGGAATCTGACACTCCCGCTGACCATGACGCTGGCGAATCTGTCCAACCAATTCATCGAATTCAGTCGCCGACTCGAACCGTCGCAGACGGTCTTCAAGATCTTCCGGTACTCCCAGTCGAACTCCATACCATGCAGCGAACTTTCGGAACAACATGCAGCTGTAGTCCCCGTGTTGCTCACGCATCTGGTGAAAGTGGTCTGACAAAAACTGAATCTGTTCTTCAGCAGATGGCTCAGTGGCTGTCCGTCCGCATTCCATGTCCTGCAGTTTTCGAAAGATCCATGGATCAAGCATTGCACCGCGGCCAATGGCCACAGCAGCGCATCCGGTTTCCTCAATCATGCTGAACGCTTCTTCCGGCGTTCTGACATCACCGTTAGCAACGATGGGCATGCTGGAAACTGCGTCGACCGTCTGTCGAATCCCGTCACGGTTGACGCTGCCGCCGAAACCCTGTTCCCGTGTCCGGCCGTGAACTGTGACGGCCGCCACACCGATGTTCTCCAGTGCTGCGGCAAGCTGGGGCGCCGTTAGGTTTTCTCGATCCCAGCCCAGGCGCATCTTGACGGTCACCGGCAGCTCCACGGCATCGATGACCCGACCCACCATTTCCGTCGCGCCATCCGTGTTACACATCAGGCGGGCACCACCCCCGGATCCATTCACTTTGGCCATGGGACAGCCCATATTGATGTCGATCGCCTCGTAGTCACGGTCCTCCAGCCACTTTGCGGCCGCAACCAGTTGATCGGTGACTCCGCTGAAGATCTGTACTGTCAGCGGACGATCTTCCGGACTCGTGGCCACAAGCTCCATGGACTTACGGGTTTCGGAGATCAGCATCTGCCCCTGGACGAGATCTGTTGTCGCGAGGCCCAGTCCGCCGAGTCGGCGCAACATGACTCGGAATGCAAGGTGTGTGTACCCGGCAAGTGGCGCCAGAAAGAACCGACTCGTAAGACGTCGCGGCCCAATCTGAATCGTCTGAGGTGTCTGAGAAGACTCAATCATCGTCACGGTGCCGAACAAAGTTGGCACAACTACTGAATTACACCAGCCCGCGTCAGAAGCTTTCGCACTTCCAGAACCGGCAAACCGATCACATTGCTGAGACTGCCCGTCAGGCCTTCAACCAGAACGGCTGCCTGACCCTGGATTCCGTAACCACCGGCTTTTCCAACAGGTTCCCCGGTGTTGAGGTACCAGTCTATCACAGCATCCTCCAGCTCCGGCATGCGAACTTCGGTTTTGACAACGAGGGACTCTGCACCACCGGGGCTGAGCAGCATGACTGCAGACCAGACTTCGTGTTTGGTTCCACTGTAGAACATTCGAAACCATTCACGCACAACCGGCTGCCACTCACCTGCTGGTGGTTTGCCAAGGACAACTGATTTGCCTCCATCCTGCACGACGACGATCGTGTCCGCGCACAGGATGCAGCACTCCTGTCGTTCTCCGGCATCCAGTTGATTGTGCACATCCTGAAGTTTCAGCTCCACGATATGCAACAGCTGTCGTTCAATGTCTGCGACAGACGTGAGTCCATCGAACCCCGGTTCGTCTGCATCCTGAGGAGGAACAATGCGCAGCATGCCTTCGGGGAGCAGACCTTCCAGAAGTTCACGCCGTCGAGGCGACTGAGATCCCAGGATCAGCATCATTTTCGACTGCGGCCGGATTCAATGATGTGCTTCAGCTGACGCTGCAGCCGAATCGCGATCTCCGGATTCTCTTTGGATGAGTCGCGCACTTCCTTCGGGTCGTCGGTCAGATTGAACAGCTGGTACTGCGGAACCTTCGTGTTTGCCAGCTTCTGCTCCACAACCACGTTGCGAGCCGTCTTACGGTCATAGCGATGCAACTTCCATTCTTTGTGCCGCAGAGCCCACGTTCCATTGTTCCCGTTGTTCTGCTGGACAAGATGGTCTCGTCCTGTGGCGCCGTCGACCCCCATGAGGGCATCCAGCACGTCAAAGCTGTCCAGACATCCGTCATCCGGCAGCGACTGCCCTGTCAGCTTCGCGAGTGATGCGCACATGTCGATGGTGCACACCATTTCTTCGCTGACTGCGGGCTTGATCCGACCCTTCCAGCGAGTGATAAACGGAGTCCGCGTTCCACCTTCATACACACTGTACTTACCGCCTGTCCACGGGCCGCCGGCTCGATGCTTTCCAAGCTTCTCGAGAGCAAAGTCTTTGTAGCCATCATCCATGACGGGACCATTGTCAGAACAGAACACAACCAGCGTCTTTTCGGAAAGCTTGAGTCGATCGAGAGTCTTCATCAACTCACCCACACACCAGTCCAGCTGAACCACGCTGTCGCCTCGAAAACCGAGCTTTGTTTTCCCCTGAAAACGCTCGTGAGGAATTCGAGGCACATGAACGTCGTGTGATGAGAAGAACAGAAAGAAGGGGCGATCTTTGTTTTCCTCCATGAATTCCACGGACTTCTCCACCCACTTGTCGGCAAGGTCCTCGTCACGAAATCGAGCCGCCTTGCCGCCCGTATAAAAGCCAATGCGGCTGATTCCGTTGTGAATCGTGCTGTTGTGGCCATGAGACCAGTCCATCTTCAATGTGTCACGATGAGTGATGCCGGTCGGGTGATCGGGGCTGGGCTTCTTTTTACCAACCCACAGTGGATCTGCCGGATCAAGGTTGGGCACGCGGTGATCATGGACATAAACCTGAGGGACTCGGTCGTTGGTTGTTGGCAGCAGGAAACACGTGTCGAATCCGATTTCCAGAGGGCCAGGTTTCAGGTCTCCGTTCCAGTCCGGACCGTTGGGGCCACCGAGCCCCAGGTGCCACTTGCCAATCACTGCCGTCTGGTAACCAGCGCCTTTGAGCAGAGAAGCGACCGTTTCCGTGCCCGGTTGAATAATGGCGGGTGAGTTTGGAGGAGCGATTCCCGTTCGTTCACCGCGAAACGCGTAGGTGCCCGTGAGCATCGAGTACCGGGTCGGTGTGCAGGTTGAGGCAGAGCAGTAGCCGCTCGTGAACCGCACACCTTCCGCCGCCAGACGATCAATGTTTGGGGTCGAAAGTTCGGTGGCTCCATAGCAGGAGACATCTCCATAGCCGAGGTCGTCGGCCATAATCAACACGATATTGGGCGTCTCTGCCGAACAGAAAGAGCCGGCGAACAGAAGCGACAGAGTGGCCAGGTGAGAGAATCGAATCACTGCAGATGCCTTTTGGACGGGAGTACTGAAAGTCGCAGCGACTTTACAGTGACCCGGACAGCTTCTCAACGGCCGAACACAGGCTGCGTGGCTCCCGGTCGAAAAATCGCTCAGACGAGACGCCGTTCCAAACGAAATCATGGATCCCGCACTTCCGGACGTCCGTTTCAACCAGTTGAGTTGTGCCCGGTGTAACTCATTGAACCACAGGCCGGCGTCGCATGGGCTGTCTGTTGAACGTGCCAATCACTCGAAATCTGATATTCCGGGGGTCTCCCAACCGCCCACTGCTCGACTTCTCACTGACCGATCACTCGGAATCACCACCTCCTCAAATGCGGCAACTTGCATCCAACAAACCAGCCGTGGTATAGATTCTCGTCTCCTGTCGTTTGCACCTGCCTGTTTCACCGTGAGTCATTCGAAATACATCAAAGCCGCGTTCACCAATCGCTGGAATCTGTTGGCTCTGGCGGGAGGTATCGGTTTGTCGTTCTTTTTCGGAAAGCAGGCGATTGGACTGACGACGGTCGCCGCGCTGGAGGCTGCCTGGCTGGGCATTGTTTCCACGCGCCCCGCTTTTCGAACATGGGTGAATCTGCGCGACCATCAGGAGTCGCGTGAAGGACAGGAAGATTCCGCCGAACAGCAAATGCGACGGATGCTCGGTTCCATTCCCCGCGGAGCGCGCCAGCAGTTCGATGAGCTGACATCGAAGTGCTACGACCTCCAGAAGATCTCACAACGATTTCGTGGCGCCCGGGCGGGAAGTGAGGACAGTACGCTCAACGGGATCCAGGGCGACGGGCTCGATCGCCTCGTCTGGCTGTTCTTAAAACTGTTGTACGCGGAATCCTCACTGCGAGAGTTCTTTAATTCAACATCAATGTCAGACATTGACCGTGAAATCCGTCGCGTGGAAGGACGGCTTCAGCGTGAGTCAGCACGTCCTGACAATGAACAGCGCCGCCGAATCATGAGCACTTTGGAAGACAATTTGAATGCCTGTGAAAAGCGCAAGGCAAATCTGGAGCGTGCTCAGGAGAATTTTGATCTGTTGAAGGCCGAACAGACCCGGCTGGAAAACCGGATTCGATCGATCGCCGAAATGGGTTTCGGCCAGGACGATGCCGCCATGCTGTCTTCCGAAGTCAGTGTCGCCACCGAAAGTATTCAGAACGCTGAGGCAGCGCTCGCTGATATCCAGTTTGTCACGCACCTGCCATCCGCAGAAGGGGAGGCAGTGCCGGAGATCATTCGCTGCACCCAGGAGTGAGGGAATTAGTTGCTGTTTCACCCTCCCGTGGGGTGGGAGTCGAGCCGGGCTCGGGGAGCGGCGCGTGTACGTCGGGGGGACTCCGCATTCCTGGTACTCAGAAATCAAAGTCACTCCAAAATTCCTCCACGCCTTGTTTAATCGTGAACAGTCGGAAGCTGTGTGTCATAATCATGCTCCGCTGACCGATAGATCTTTGGAGGTGACCGATGTTGAAGCTGATCGATTCAGGTTCGTTCCGGCAATGTGATGGTGCCAGTCGCCGGACATTCCTCCAGGTGGGCGGTCTGGCGATGGGGGGGCTCAGTCTTCCTCAACTGCTGCAGGCTCAACAGAATTCTCCGGATAGCTCAGATGGCCGGCACAAGGCGGTCATAATGATTTATCTGACGGGTGGACCTCCTCATCAGGATATGGTCGACCTGAAGCCTGCAGCGCCCGCAGATATCCGAGGCGAGTTTCAGCCGATCGACACTTCGCTCCCCGGTGTGCAGATCAGTGAACTGATGCCCGAGATCGCAAAGCGTATGCATCAGTGTGCGACGATTCGAACGGTGGTTGGATCTGACGGACGGCATTCGTCTTTTCAATGCGTGACCGGGCGACGGTTTGCCAGTCAGCCACAGGGAGGATGGCCATGTTTCGAAAGCATCGTGTCCTCTCTGCGGGGTCCCGTGCATCGAGTTGTTCCTGCCGGAATCAATCTGTTCATGGATATGGCCCACAAGCCGTACAACCATCCCGGTGCTGGTTTCCTGGGGGCGACTCACGAACCGTTTCAGCCACAGGGCGAGTCGGCGGCCAGTATGAAGCTTACCGAGGTAACGTCTGATCGGCTCGGCAACCGCAGGTCACTGCTGACTGCCTTTGACGACTTTCGTCGCCGCAGCGAAAACATTCGCGACCAGTCATCACTGGATCCGTTTACCGAGCAGGCTCTTGATGTACTGACTTCCAGTCGACTGGCAGATGCATTGAATCTGGATCTGGAAGATCCCGCGGTTCGTGCAAGCTACGGCAAGGACGATACAAAAGTGCTGTCATATAGCTCGAAGGGGTATCAGGCAATCATGTCGAAGTTCCTTCTTGCACGACGACTCGTGCAGGCCGGGGTTCGCTGTGTGTCAGTAACGTTTGCTGA
This sequence comes from uncultured Planctomycetaceae bacterium, assembly GCA_913031625.1. GTDB lineage: Bacteria > Planctomycetota > Planctomycetia > Planctomycetales > Planctomycetaceae > Fuerstiella. Next base: position 68,295 of record CAJWGB010000005.1, read on the forward strand.
CTTTGACTGGCACGGTGGCAACTTCTCAAACGGCCGCAAGGTCATTCCACTGCTTGATCAGGGCCTCGCAGCGCTACTGGACGACCTATACCGCCATCAACTGCAGAACGATGTGACGGTGGTTGTCTGGGGTGAGTTCGGTCGAACACCTCGGATCAATAAGAACGCCGGACGGGATCACTGGACACAGAACACGTTCGCGTTGTTGGCAGGCGGCGGCATGCCAGTCGGTCAGGTGATTGGCGAAACGAACCGGTTTGCCGAGGAACCCGTTGATCGCCCTGTGCACTTCCAGGAGATCTTTGGCACGCTCTACCGCAACCTGGGGATCGATACCGATCACGCCACAATCTCAGACCTGAATGGGCGTCCTCGCTATCTGCTTGAACCGGGATATCGCGCTTTACCAGAGCTGTGTTAGCATTCCTGTTGCGATGGCTGGCAGATTGGTGGTAAGCAGGGGGACAGGAAGTCCAGACTCATGGATGAGCACAGGCCACGACATGCCCGTAGGCGACGCATGGTGCGAGCGCTGACCATAGCTGTGGCAACCGGAATTGTTCTGGTCGGGTTCGCATTCGACTGGGTTCTGGGAGGTGCCCCTGGTATCGGACGCATGCAGATGGCCGTCTTTGCATTGGGGGCCTGTGTCGCCCTGACGACGCTTCTGCCCTACCGCTGGAATGTTCGCACTCTGCTGCTGACCATGGGAGCATTGGGGGCACTTTTACCAGCAGAAATCGGTGCACGACTGATTGCCGGAGAACGTTACCGACCGCTCTGTGTACCGGACGATGAGCTAATCTTCAGGCCTCTCCCGGAGAGTTCCAGAGGCGACGTACATATCAACAGTAACGGCTATCGGGGACCTGAGCTTCGAATCAATCCAACCAGTCGAATTGTTGTTTACGGCGACTCATTCATCGAAGCGTCCTACACGGCAGAAGACGCGACGTTTGTAGGCCAACTCAGACAGCACCTCGACACTGCTGAGTTGATCAATGCCGGAGTCGCAGGTTATGGCCCTGATCAATGTCTGATTCGAATGAGGCAGGAACTTGCTGAATTGAAACCGCAAGTTGTGGTCCTTGGCATCTTCACGGGTAACGACTTTGGCGATCTCATAAGAAATCGCCTGTTTCAGCGGCAAGAAGAAAAGATAGTCGAAAAACGGGTGCGACTGTCACTTCGACTTGAGCGTGAATTTCAACGGAAGCATCGGTGGCCCGTACTGCTGCATCTCATCAATGGTGCTATCCAGAATCGACATTTTGCAAGCGTAAACAACAAGGAGCATTGGCTCGGAGTTGCGAGAGCTGACTTTCATTCGTGGCAGGAGGGAGCTCCAGTTATTCTCGGAGCAGACCATTACGAATGGGATATAGCGGTTGCGCCAGGCGGCGATTCTGCGATCGCCAAGCGACAGCTGATGCACGCTGCATTGCTTCAAATTCGCAACTGCTGCGATCAACATCGTGTTCCCCTACTGGTGGTGATCATTCCGGCCGAGAAAGACATCGTCGCGACAGATCCAGAGCTGCCAGACGACGGCTCATGGGCTCCGAAGCAACTTTCAACATGGGTTGAAGAGAGCTGCAACTCCCTTTCGATCGCACATGTCTCGCTATTCAATTCCTTCGAACCACACGGACAGTCGCTGTATTTTTCAACCGTGGATAACCACTGGAACGAAACTGGACAAAAGCTTGCAGCCGACATCGTGGCTCGCCGTCTGCGGAAAACGGTGAATGATTGCCCCGAAGAGATGTGACGCATAACTGACGGCATTAACGGTCAAACGTTCGCCGACAGCTATCCAACGATTCGCTCGCCCTGCACTCCAAAACAGACAGCAATGCACCTCTACATCCTCTACACCGGCGGCACAATCGGCTGTGTTGGCACCCCATTGGCCCCGGTGTCAGGCGTTGAATTTGAAGCCGCGTTTCGGGCAACAATGCTGCCGCCGATAGAGACTCAGCTGCCTGACACCACAGTTACATTCGACTCCTTTGAGCAGACCCTCGACAGCACCAACATGCAGCCTTCCGACTGGGTCAGGATGGCGCAGCGAATCTGCAGCGCATGGCACGAACATGATGCCTTTCTTGTCCTGCATGGAACGGACACCATGGCGTGGACATCTGCCGCGCTCTCTTTCCTGCTGCCGAACGTTTCAAAACCTGTCATTGTGACGGGGTCTCAGCTGCCGCTGTTCTTTGCGACCGGCAATGATCCATCGGCCTATCAGGTGTTGCACAACACAGACGCCGTCCGAAACGTGGAAGGTGCGATCCGATTTCTTGAACGGGCGATCCCGGAAGTCGGGCTGTATTTCGCCGACCAGTTACTGAGAGGAAACCGGGCCATCAAGAGCCATGCGAGTCAGTTCATCGCCTTTTCGTCCCCCAACTATCCTCTGCTTGGCGAACTTGGGGTTCGTCCGGTCCTGCATTCCGACAGACTTCAGAAACCTGACTGCGCGGCGACATTCACGGATCGAATCTCAGAGGTCGAGCGGGACCTGACTCGGATTGCGGAGCGAATTGACTCAGCGTCTGCGATTCCATTTCTTCTGTTCCCCGCGGCGTGGTCAGTCGACAACAGTGACCCTTCGTTGCTGGTTTCTCTGCTCCAGCAGACTCAGACAATTTCACCTGAGCTTCGAGGTGTCGTCTTTGAAGCGTACGGAGAAGGGAATATCCCCGACTTTCCAGCCATGCAGCAACAGGTTCGCCGGATGCATGATGCGGGAATCGTCATGGTGGACTGCACGCAGGCGTTTGCTGGTGATGTTGGGCATGCAATATACCGTACTGGCTCATGGCTGTCCGAGGCTGGTGTCATTGCCGGAGGCGATATGACCCCGGTCGCAGCGCTCGCAAAACTGATTGTGCTGCTGGCTCGGGAGGAGTCCGAGGAGGCAGTCAGGTACGGGATGAGCAGCAATCTGGCAGGTGAGCTGACGGTTCCCGGCTGAGTCTCTGACCTGGACACAGGGAAGGTTCACCGCGGCTCGCAGAGCCGAGCTAGGGGAACACCCTGGCTGCAGTGGGCTGTTCAGGCTCGCAGCCAGCGTCGCGCCATCACGATTGAGATGGTGAGGAAGGTGGCCCCCATGGCCAGGATGACACCAATCTGTGGTGCCAGTGCTTTCAGGATCGGCGTCTGGTCATCGTAGTACCAGAAGACCTTCAGGAAGCCGTCGAGCGCCCATGAGTTGAACGCAACCAGAGACGTCTGCTGAACGAAGGTCGGCATGATGAACTTAGGCGCCATGCTGCCACCGAGAGCTGACATCAGCAGGATGACGATCGTGGAAATGCTCTCCAGTCGTTTACGTGACCGGCACAGTGTGGCAAGCATCATGACAAATGCGGCAGACGTCATTGCGGTTACCAGCGCCATTGTGAAGCTGCCCAGCAGTTGTGGGCCGTGCATCAGATCAAGACCAAAAACGCCCCATGCGTAGATCAGCATGACGCCAATTCCGGAAACCCCCATCAGCACAAAGTAACTCCAGTGAGCGATGACAATTTTGCCGATCGACATCTGCCCGGAGATCAGCCGTTCCAGTGTTCCTTTCTCGTGATGCTCTATAAACGCAGGGGCGGAACCGGCCATGGAAAACATCAGGAACATGACTGCCACAGCAGCCGCATAATAGGCGATCATGTCACCACGATTGTCGCTCTTCTCTTTTGGCTCCATCGCCGACGTGGTCCTGATACTGATCAGACCATTGGTCATCGAGAGGCCGCCTTCGCTGGAGGACTGCGATTCTCTTCCGTCGCCGGCTGCGTCCGCTTTGCCTTCACCACTGAATGCACGAAACGTGCTGCGAAACAGCTTTACACCCTGCTTTTGTTTTTCTGTGAGTGGCCCGGTGAACTGCTCTGCCTGAGCCAGTCCCTTCTCGAGCATCACATCCGGAACAGCTGTAAAGACTGACCCCTGAAGCATTCCACTCAGCATACCCTGAGCAAGCGGGTTTGCAGCATCGTAGATGACTTCCACTTCCGGTCGTTCCCCACCAAAGCTGCCAATGAATTCTTCGAATCTTTCGGGAAACAGAATTGCCGCATCCGCCCGGTTCTTTCTTACGAATCGCAGAAGTTCCTCTCGAGTCGCTTTGAAATCCTCGCCTGGGAATTCAATCGGCTGAATGGAGTCGGAGGTCATGAGCGATTTGATGATCCGCCGAGAGCCGTCAGTCTCGTCGAGGTCGAGGATTGCCACTCTTACCCCGCCTCCGCCGCCGGATCCTCCGCCATTGTTGCCTCCTCCAAACATCAACGCGAAAACGGTGAAGAGAATCAGAGGCATCAGGTACACGAGAAACAGCGCGCCCTTATCTCGCGAGAGGCTCAGCCACTGCGCTTTGATCAGCTGACAGATCATATTCATCAGGCCGCCTCGTCTCTCAAATCACGACCCGTGTAATGCAGAAAGACGGCCCTGAGTGAAGGAGCTTCAATGCTTACATCAATGGTCCGCAGGCCGGAGTCTGTGGCAGACTGCAGCATGCCGGCCAACTGGGTGGAAACATCAGAAACCACAGTCTCGATCTGAGAATCCGAACGCCTCATGAATCCATTGGGCAAATCAGTGACTGGTTCTGCGACTGTCAGAACCACTCGGCGATCCGTTCCGATGCTCTGGCTCACCAGCTCATCCATTG
>CAJWGB010000006.1 GCA_913031625.1 uncultured Planctomycetaceae bacterium
CAGTCCGCAAGCTGCCCCTCGGCCCACTCCTTGAGGGCTGCCTGAGCCTGCTGCATGACTTCGTCGGCCGCTGCTCGCGATGCATCCAGCGGACGAGTTTCCGAGATATCGGCCTGACAGAAGAAGTAGAATTTGATCTTGGGCTCTGTCCCGGACGGTCGTCCGGCAAACTGAATTCGTATGTCAGAATCACGATCTGACTGGTAGATCAGCAGGTCACCGGTCGGTTTTTCGATCGTTCCAGTCTGCTTACCATCAGGAATAGAAGTCCGCGTGCCCCTGCTGTAATCCGCCACTTCCACGAGTCGAACCGGACCAATTTCGGCCGGCGGACTCTCTCGCAGAGTCTTCATCAGGCCATCGATTTTTGCTTTCCCGGTCGGACCGGTGCAATAGATCGATGTCTGTCCTTCCGCGTGGTATCCATGCTGCGAATGAAGGTCTCCCAGGTGATCCAGCAACGACTTGCCCTGACTCTTTAGCTCGGCAGCCAACTCAAGAATGAACAGTGCCCCAATGGCTCCGTCTTTGTCCCGGCAATAGTCACCCGCGAGAAAACCAATCGATTCTTCGCAACCAAAGACGAAGTTGTCGACGCCATTCTCTTCGATCGTCTCCGCAATCCACTTGAAGCCTACGAGCAGTTCAGAAAATGCTCGAGCTCCATGGCCTGCTGCGATGGCTTTCACGAGAGGCGACGTAACGAGTGTCTCAACAACATAGTTCTCGGGAGCGAAAGAACCGTTCTCTTTTCGCTTTGCGAGGAGGTAATCTGTGATCAGCGCGCCCGTCTGATTGCCAGTCAGGGCTGTCCAGCCTTCATCACTGTTGCGAACCATGACGCCAAGTCGGTCAGCGTCCGGGTCGGAAGCGAGAATCAACTCGGCGTCGCTGTTGTTATCGTTAACCCAGTTAATGACAGGGTCAAATACCTCAAGCAATTCCGGGTTGGGAAGGTGCTTTGGAACGTTGGGGAAGTTGCCGTCTGCAGCACGGTGATCTTCAAAAATACTGACTCCATCAAATCCAACCTTCTGGATGATCTGGTAGATGGAGGTTTCTCCCACGCCGTGCAATGGAGTGAAGATCGCATTGATGTCGCGTTTGTCTGAACAACTCAGCGCGGCGACGGATTCAATGTACTCAACGTCCAGTTCTTCACCGACGATGACAATGCGACCCTGCGTAACAGCTTCGTCGTAGTCTGCGAGCGGAATCTCCTTCGCATTGTTGACCTGATTAATGATCCCCTTGTCATGGGGAGGAACGACCTGACCACCGTTGTTCCAGTAGGCCTTAAATCCATTGTCGGCAGGGGGATTGTGAGACGCGCTAATCATTACTCCGATGTCACAATTGAGCCGTCTCACAGCAAACGAAAGTTCGGGCGTCGCACGGTGGCTGTCAAAGAGAAAGACTTTGATTCCCTGCGCGGCAAGGACACGAGCAGTCAGTCGGGAAAAGTGAATGGAGTTATTGCGCGTATCACACGTGACGGCAGCGGCGCCTCCCTCGGCGACTCCTGATGCACGCAGGTAACTGGCGAGGCCCCATGCGGATTCGGAAATCGTCCGGTCGTTGATGGTTGCCGGGCCGAGTTCCCCCATTGGTCCACGGCGTCCACCGGTGCCAAACGGGATTGCCGTCCAGAAAAGTTCATCCAAAAGCTTCCAGTCGGCCGCCTCAATGATCTCCAGAATTCGGTCGCGGTACTGAGCCACACACTCATCCGTGAGCCAGTCCGCCACATGGTTGGGAGTGTCCCCTGTGAGGTGTCCGTCAGCGGCAGCCTGCTGAACCTTTTCAATCGCTTCAACCGTCATAAGTACATCCGTTCTCGTGATATCCAGTGCGGACGTATGGTTGCAGATCTCTCCGAGAGTGCCAATCTGAGGGTCTTGTTTCGAAGTTGCGGTTGAATTGTCTGTAGCGGCGGCATTTGAGGGAGAAACTGGGGGAGTCGGGAACTGTTCACCGGACCTGGCGTCGTAAACGTACGAAAACAGGTGGGTGACTGTGCAACCGTTTGACTTATCCCGGTCGCGAGCCGCATAATTGCAGGCGGTGTGTTCTGTCCTGAGTCCTCCTCAGGGGTGATTCGCCGCTCCCATCACAAAGTCATTTCTGTTCGCATCCGCGAGCTTCATTTCAAACTCTCGTCCTTCATCCTCGGTTTGTTTTTCAATCGGACACTTGCCTCTACCGAAAGACACATCTCCGCCGGTAGTAGGAATAGTCGGTGGCATCGGATCCGGAAAATCTTCGATTGTACGGTCCATCACAGACCTTCCGCTGACGGTGATTGATGCAGACGGAGCAGGCCACGAACTGCTCAAAAATCCGGAAATCAAAAAACAGATCGTCGAAGAGTTCGGCGAGTCCATTCTGACCAACCAGGAAATAGACCGATCACTTCTGGCAGATCGAGTGTTTGGGCCTGATGAGGCTCACGCCCGTTCGCTGTCGGCGCTCAACCAGATCCTCCACCCGGCAATTCGAAAGGAGATTCTTCGTCAGATTCAGAACGCAGGTGATTCGGCCGCCATCATTCTTGATGCCGCGCTGTTACTGGAGGGCAACTGGGCTGACGATTGTGACGCCATCATCTACATCGATACCCCGCTGGCGATCCGGCAGCAACGAGTTAAGGTCAACCGAGGCTGGTCGGAAGAAGAACTCTCCCGACGTGAGAAACGTCAGTGGGACCTCCAGAAAAAACGAAACGCTGCAGATTTTATGGTCGACAATTCTTCGACGCCTGCGAAGTCTGCAGAGGAGATGAAAGAGATTCTCACACGAATCATTCGCTCCAATTAACCCTTCCTTCGGCCTGGCTTTCTGCCCGGCTGACTGATCTGTCCGGATTCTTACCGGACCAAGTCGAGGAGGCCCCCAGCGGCCATGACAACTTCATCACCATCCGGCGACCGCCGGTCATCAAGAGCGTCTGCGCCACCGAAAAACGGTGCCAGCGCATCCGAAGCATTTTCACCTGACAAAGCAGCTGAGTTCAACATCGCTGATCTGCAGCGGATGTCCATGAAAGAACTGCTGGACATTGCGGAGCGTGAGAAGCTCACGGAGTTCCACGGACTCAAGAAACAGGACCTCATCTTTCGGATCCTGAAAGAGCGAACGCGGATGAGCGGTCTGATGTTCGGCGAAGGAACGCTGGAGATTCTGCCTGACGGATTCGGTTTTCTCCGCAGTCCCGACTACCACTACCTGCCCTGCCCGGACGACATATACGTCAGCCCAAGTCAGATTCGACGGTTTGGCCTGCGTACCGGAGCAACCGTGGCCGGCCAGATTCGTCCTCCCAAAGAAAACGAGCGCTACTTCGCACTGCTGCGAGTGGAGGCCATCAACGGGGAAGATCCCAATCTGCTGACGAACAAGGTCTTCTTTGACGACCTGACACCACTGCACCCCGAAGAGCGTCTCCGTCTGGCTGACAAGGCTCCTCATCTAAGTACACGAATCGTCGACCTGATCGCTCCCATTGGCCTCGGCCAGCGCGGCTTGATTGTGTCTCCGCCACGCGCCGGCAAGACGGTTCTGCTGCAGCAGATGGCGGATGCCGTTCAGCAGAACCACCCAGACTCCTACGTGATCGTTCTGTTGATTGACGAACGGCCGGAAGAAGTCACCGACATGGAACGCAAGCTGAAGAATCGGAATTGCGAAGTTGTCAGCAGTACGTTCGACGAACCCACCGCGCGGCACATTCAGGTTGCCGAAATGGTCATTGAAAAGGCCAAGCGGATGGTGGAGTACGGGCACGACGTCATCATTTTTCTGGACTCAATCACCCGACTTGCTCGTGCATGGAACACTGAGGTACCGAATTCCGGCAAGACACTTTCGGGCGGCGTCGACGCCAACGCTCTGCAAAACCCAAAACGGTTCTTCGGAGCCGCACGTTGTGTGGAAGAAGGCGGAAGCCTGACAATCATTGCGACGGCTTTGGTTGATACCGGAAGCCGCATGGACGAAGTGATCTTTGAGGAGTTCAAAGGAACGGGCAACACTGAGCTGCATCTTGACCGACGCATGGTTGAGAAACGCATCTGGCCGGCCATTGATGTCAACCGGTCCGGCACTCGTCGTGAAGAGCTGTTGATGCAGGAAGAAGAACTGCAGCTCATCTGGGCACTGCGACGTGTCCTCAATGACATGAATCCGGTTGAGGCGATGGAATTGCTGGTCAGCCGAATGAAACGAACCAAATCCAACGAAGAGTTTTTGAAGACGATGAGTCTTCAGTAAGTGAATCTGAAGACCGCCACCCCGCCGATGGGAGTGTTGGTCGTACGGAACAAGGCACAAAACCATGGCCAGTACGTTTCAGGGGCAGCTTGTCTGTTCTGCAGAATCCCGTTTTGCAATCGTTGCGTCTCGCTTCAACGATCTGATCACCTCCCGGTTGATTGACGGCGCGATTGAGACCATCGTGCGTCATGGGGGCGACTCCGAAAAAATCGACGTGGTGATGGTACCAGGGTCGTTTGAGATTCCCATGGCCGCTCAGCGTCTGGCGTCATCCGGCAACTATGCTGCTGTCATCTGTGTCGGCGCGGTGATCCAGGGTTCGACCACTCATCATGAGTACATCAACAGCCAGGTGGCATCCGGCATCATGTCGATTGCTCGGGAGACGGGTGTGCCTGTGACATTCGGCATCATCACCTGTGAGACGATGGAGCAGGCTCTGGATCGATCCGGTGGCAAAGTCGGAAACAAAGGCACAGAAGCAGCCATGGCAGCCATTGAGATGGTCAGCCTCTTCGGCACGCTTTCGTAGGTCGGGGCGAGCGTAGCGAGGTCCGGCAGAACGAGCCATCGGCCCCCAAACGTAGCTGCCGTCGCCAGACGGCAGGCCCAATTGTCGGTTGGCCGAAACCTGCTACAGATGCTTCTCGTGACTCCGCGCATGCAATCAATCCTCGTCTCATCCTTCTGCTCCGAGAACGAAACCAGCCACTCAGCCGCCTGCGAAGGTTGGTGCGGTGGCGGCATCTATCAGATCACGATGGACGAAGAGCGTCCCAATCTGGTCAGACTGGCGGGCTGCAGTTTTCCACACCTCTTCGTGATGGACCACCAGCGGCAGATTCTCTGGACGAATGATTCTCCAGTCTTCGACGAGGGCGAAGAATTCGTCGTAGGGTTTCAGCGGCAGTCGGCTGGATCATGGTCGGAATGCGCCCGAGTCTCCGCCGAAGGACAGGCACCATGTCACCTGTCAGTCGCCGGGTCGCAGTTGTTGGCAGCGAACTATAGTTCCGGCAATGTTGTGAGTTGGACAATCGGACCAGACGGCAGCCTGAGCAATTCGACAGTTCGACAGCATTCAGGAAGCAGTATTCATCCGGATCGTCAACAGGCTCCGTTCGCACACTGCATTCATGCCGTCCCGGATTCGCAGCGAGTCATGGCTGCCGATCTTGGTGCTGACCGAATCTTTGTTTACGAGTGTTCAGCAGAGAGTTCGCTCGAACCTAAACCGGAAGAGAGCCTGATTCTGCCCCCTGGTTCCGGGCCACGGCATCTCACGTATTCCCCCTGTGGCAGGCATCTCTACGTCGTTAACGAGCTCGGAAACTCAGTCACCCACTTCTCCAGAGATCCTGCAGATCGCTGGTTTCCAGGAGCAAACGTGTCGACGATTCCCGCAGACTTCGATGGAGCGTCATTTTGTGCGGACGTCTGTGTGACGAAGTGTGGGCGGTTTCTGTTTGCGACGAATCGCGGCCACGACAGCATCGTCTGCTTTGAGATTCAGCCCGACGGCACTCCCAGACGTCAACAGATTGTGTCAAGTCGTGGGGCTGGCCCTCAGAATCTGCTGCTCACGAAGGATGATCGTCAGCTTCTGGTGGCCAACATGAAGGGGCACACGATTGCAGCGTTCGATGTTCATGAGAAAGGCAGACTGAATGATTGCGCATCACTGGTCCTGCCTTTACCTTCCTGTCTTGATCACGCGTGAGCTGATCGGCAGGGTGCAGAACGAAACAAACAGCAACTCTCAGACACGCGTGATGTTCGTCTGGCAGACAGCCGTAACCGCAGGCGAATACACTGACCTGATTGAGGCTGTTTCCTGTTCACAACTCGCCGGTTGCCGGAAGCAGACAACAACCGGGGTCTTGTCGGAGTCGCTTACGTTGAAGGCAGGTTGAACTGGCTGGTCAATGATGGGGCCCCTGCGACTGCCGGTTAAACGAAGGAGTAGCAGAGACGTTATTCGCTGTCGGCTTCGATGACGTAGTCTTCGCCGTTCACAGTGACCGTGTCGCCATCGCGCAGTTTGCGACCGCGACGAGTTTCGATGTCACCGTTCACCAGCACTTCTTCGCCACGGATCAGCATTTTGGCCTGGCCGCCTGTGCTGACCACGTTTGCAAGTTTCAGGAACTGATCGAGACGAATTGTCTCGTCCTTCGCACCTTCGGTGCTCATGACAATATCTTTCCAGTCCGCTTACGAAAACAGTTCGTGGATTTCGCGGTGACCGAAATCCACCAGCGGGAATGGACGACCAGCGGGACCTGGCAAATGGGATTCCAGTTTGAGTCCCAGACTGTGGAAGATCGTGGCCACGATATCTGCCGGCTGAACGGGGCGATCCGCAGGCACTCCACCAATCGGATCACTGGCACCGACAACCTGGCCGCCTTTGACGCCACCACCCGCAAAGTAGGTTGTGAAGCATTGCGGCCAGTGGTCGCGGCCGCCGGCTGGATTCACCCGAGGTGTGCGGCCGAACTCAGCAAGGTTGCAGACCATGGTGTTGTCCAGCATTCCGCGTTCCTTAAGATCTGAAATCAATGCGGAATAACCCCTGTCGTACATGGGGGCCACGATATTTTTCATGCCCTCAATGGAAGTGAAGGGTTTGGAGCCGTGGATATCCCAGGTGATTTCGTCAAACACCGTCAAAAAGGTATTAATGGTGACAAAGCGGACGCCGGACTCGACAAGTCTTCGTGCCAGCAGGCAGCACTGTCCAAATCGGTTCATCCCGTAACGGTCACGCGTCTTCTGAGACTCCTTCGTCAGGTCGAATGCATCACGGGCCTGAGTACTCGTCATCATTCGCCATGCGGCCTGAAAGTTTTCATCCAGCAGGGCCGCGTTTTCGGTGGCTTCAAAATCAGCCACGGTCTCGTCCACCAGATCTCGAAGTCGCTGACGACGTTTGAGTCGTGCGTCACCAATGGATTCCGGTGGCAGGAGGTCGGGTACCTGAAAGTCTTTTTTCGACGGGTCCGCCATCAGGGCAAACGGATCGTGGGACTTGCCCAGAAACCCACCCGCCTGGCCGTTGGGAAGATTTCCGCCGCCACGTCCCATGGTTTCCGGCAGGACGACGAACGGAGGCAGGTCGGTGCGTCGCCCCTTCAGAAACGACAGGACTGCTCCAGCATGAGGCGTGTTGACTCCGCCGGAAAACTGTCGGCCCGTCTGCATCATCTGCCAACCGGCATCATGGACGGCAGCGCCTGTATGGTGTGTTGAACGCACCAGAGAAAACTGGTCACCGATTTCCGCGTGTCCCGGAAAGATCTCAGAGATCTGGAATTCGCCTTTGGTGTCGATGGGGCTGAATGGACCACGGACTTCCGAAGGAGCGTCTGGCTTCATGTCCCAGGTGTCCAGCTGACTGGGTGCACCGAGATTGAAGATCATGATGCAGGATCGCTCTTCGTGACCGGGTTTGACGTTGCCGTCTTCTTTGGCCTGCGCATACTGGGCCATCGTGAGGCCAGCGGCCCCCAACGACCCAATCTGCAGGAAGTCGCGTCGGCTCGCTCCGTTGCATGTGTGGGCAGAACCGTCTCCGGTGATGTTCAGCATTTTTGAGCCCTATCAATCGACTGGAATCTGACCAGTTTATCGCGGGGCCGCCGCACCGACAACACGCAGGAGATCAGTTCCGGCTGGCTGCTTGATTGTCGCTTCAAACGCGGCAGAATGCTGCCTCGATTGTATCCCTCAGACGAGTCGTAAACTCAATGCCCTCAGCGAAAGTCTCCAACACGCTCAAACGGCTTGCTCGTCGGCTGTTTGATGAAGAGGACCAGCAGCAGGCCTTCATCCAGTCGCTGGTGCAGCCAGTCACGTTTCCGGTCGCGGTTGTCTGGCTTGATGAGTCTGAACGGCCCGCGTCAGGATTCGCGACTCTGCCGCGTCCTGAGTGGCTTCCCACCTACATTGACCTTGTCGATATCGCGGAACGTCCTGGTCGACATCCGCTCCATGACCAGGGAGCATTCTATTGTCTAGATCCTTCGTCGGTCTTCATGAGTCTGTCGCTGACAGCGATTGATGAACGTATGAGTGGAGTCGTCCTGGACGCCTGTGCCTCCCCTGGCGGGAAGTCGATTCTTTCATGGCGAGCACTGCGACCGGACCTGCTCGTGAGCAATGAAGTGATTGGAAAACGAGTCGGCGCCCTCATCTCCAACCTGAAACGCTGTCAAATTCAGCCGGCCACCGTTCTCAGCGCAGACACCAAAGCTCTGGCCGAACAGGCCGCGCAGGCAGCGGACGTGGTGGTTGTGGATGCTCCCTGTTCCGGACAGTCCATGATCGCCCGTGGCAAAGACTCGCCTGGCTGCTTTCATCCGGCAACGATCAACATGAATGCGAATCGCCAGCGAAGAATCCTTGCCAACTCGTCCCGGGTCGTTCGTCCAGGAGGATTTCTGGCCTACATGACATGTACGTTCAGCCTGAAAGAGAACGAACGCAATCTGGAGTGGTTCCTCAAAAAGCACCCCAAATTTCAGTGCATTGAGGTACCTCTGCTGGAGCAGTTTCAGAGTCAATTTAGCGACTCTCCGTGCTATCGGATGTGGCCCGAAAGCGGTCAGGGGGCTGGGGGATTCACGGTTCTGTTGCAGCGTTCTGATGACGATTCGCAGGAGAATGGTTGTTTTTCGAGGTTTTCGCCTCGCTGGCAGCAGCCCGTCAATGGTGAGCCCGCTTCCTGAATCAAGGAAGTTGGGGTCCACGGTTGGACGCGGAGTGGAATTCCAGCCGGGGGCCTGATAATTTTCGCCTGAATCCCGGACATTGTTCTCAGGCAGATCCATGACAACTCAGGCCATTGCAGGCGTAAGTTCCACCACCGAAGCCGTCATCATGACGGAGTATCCTTCGATTGCATCGTTGGGACCGGCACGAGGTCTCGGCAAGGTCTACGAATCAGTGCCTTCGCCAATGGGTCTCCCCAAGATTTCTTATCTGGTTGCTCTGGCGACAGCTCCTCTGGGAATCCTGATGTACTTCTTCCTGAAAGCTCTCGGTCGCAAGTATGTCCTGACGAACCGCGAAGTGCAGGTCTGGTCTGCTCGCGGCCGCAATAAGCTCAAGGGAGTTGGGCTGCTGGATTATGATCACGCTGAACTAGTGCAGGATTCGGGTCAGGTCTACTACAACGCTGCAGACATCAAGTTCATCGGGAAGAACGGCCAGACTCTGCTGTCGTTTCCCGGTGTCAAAGACGCAGAAGCCTTCCTGAACGCCATCGAGAATGCTCGACAGGCTCGCCGCCAGGTCAGGGAATCGCTGAGCCGCATCGAATCCCGCTCATAAGCATCAGTCCAGGCAAATCCCAGGAACAGACTGCGCGCACTCAGCCACCTTCAGGTGAACTCAACTGTTCCCTGTCGCCTGCGGGTCCATGCAGGGATAGAATGCCGAACAGGTTTATCAGCAGGCACTCAACCGGTGGGCTCAGGCGTTGACGGGCGACCATTCCACATTTGAAAACGATGAGACTTACGTCCCGGGTCGCAGTGCCGAGGACGCTCCGTCTGCAGTTGGCCTGATGTGCGGCGACTACGAACTGCTTGAGGAAGTTGCTCGTGGTGGAATGGGAGTCGTCTACCGTGCAAAGCACGCTGTGCTGCAGCGGGAAGCGGCGGTCAAAATGATCCTGAGCGGACGGTTTTCCTCCGCGTCCGAACTGCAGCGTTTTCAGGTGGAAGCGGAGGCGGCCGCTCAACTGGACCATACCGCCATCGTCCCGATCTTTGACACCGGGGAACACGACGGAAAAGCATGGTACGCCATGAAATATGTCAGCGGCGGTTCACTCGCACAGCGGATGGACGAGTACCGAGCTGACATTCGCGGCGGCATCGCGGTGCTGCATCGCGTGACCGAAGGGGTGCACCACGCGCACCAGCGAGGAATTCTTCACCGAGACTTAAAGCCCGGCAACATCCTGATCGACGAATCCGGGGATCCTCTGATCACAGATCTCGGGCTGGCCAAGAAGACAGCCGCAGACAGCCGGCTGACTGAAACAGGCGTGATCATTGGGACTCCTGCTTATATGCCACCGGAGCAGGCAGGCTCCGCCACGAATGTCACCACAGCAGCCGACATCTATTCGCTCGGTGCCATTATGTATGACTAATATCTATCAATACTTTCCAGAAGCTGAGCGGCCGTGGTTTTTTGCCCTCAATGACGTCCCTGGCTGGGTTTCATTCCTGTCTTTCGCCAGTCTGATCTTCCTGATTTGGCCGTCCATTGGTCTCTGGAATGCACTAGTCACTCGACCGCAGTCAATCCGAAGCGCAATCGGAGTCGGTGCTGTTACCGCCGCTTCCTGCGTTGCGATTGTTGTTGCCGTTCTGGGCTGGTTTGTCGTGACGTGGAACGCCGGCACGTACTCCAGAGCTCGAATCATGACTCTGGCACGAGCAGTATGGGCACCGGAAGGAGGTGAGGAGCGATTAAAACAAAAGGCACTTGAGATGTATCCGGGACTGGAAGAAATCCCACTTGAGATGCGCCCGAGGATTCTTGCTGACCGTATCCTCACAGAACAGGTCGCGCAGGGGCCAGTGACGCTCGCCCAGATTGCGGTTGCCTGCCTGCTGCTCGCGTTCCCAATCATTCACGGAACAGTGATCACGCAGATCCTGCTGAATCGACACACGAGGTTTCTGGTGCTGCTGGTTCGTTATGCAGTCGCGTGGTTTGCCGCAGCTCTGATGACTCTGATCCTCCTCGCCTACCCTGCTGCAGCCATCACTGGTTCACTTTCCACAGAGAGATCCGGAGCACACATCGTGCTTCTTGCCTGCTGCAGTCTCGCCCTGTATGTGTCTCCCAGACGTTGGGGCAGAGAACAGCACATCACAGCGAATTCGACGGTGGCCCCGGCAAATCCGGGATCGTGAGGGCGACTCTCCCGATGAGGCGTTTTTTCGTTCTATCGGCAGGATTCTCCAGGACAGCATCCCGCCACTGATCGGCAGGCACCGGTCTCTGACGTCTGTGCCGATCAGGCAAACTGCGAGGACTGTTCAGCTCGTACCACGCCGCGCCGGACATTCCAGTCGACTGACTTCGCGTGCCGATAATCAGGCCAACCACGGATGGAATTGGGGGTCTGGAATGACGGAGTCAGTAAACGTACTGGCACTTGTGCGCGGCGAGCATCGGTTTGTCTTTATGTACGACGATCGCAGTCTTGAACGACTGCTGCTGACGTTCAGTCAGTACGCTGACGACCCGGAGCTCGAATTCACATGGGATGACGCTGCAGAGCTGACTCATCGAGTCAAACTGCTGATGCAGCAGCATTCTGACTCTGATGAAACCGGCGGCTACTCCCGCGCAGGCTGAACATATGAAATCCCCGATCAATTCGTTTCTGAACTTTCTGAAGGTGGAACGAAACTCGTCGGAACTGACCATCAAATCGTACAAGGATGACCTCGACCACGTCTGTGAGTTTTTCGAGGAACAGTCCGGGCGACTGCCGGCTCCCGCAGAAGTGGACGTCAGCCAGCTGCGAAACTACGTCGCCTATCTTCACGAGTGTGGATACGCACGCAGTACAGTCGCGAGAAGACTCGCCTGCCTCCGCAGCTTCTTCCGTTATTGCAAACGGGAAGGTATCTGCGAGACGAACCCCGCGAAGCCTTTGAGAACACCTCGGGCCGGACGCAAACTGCCCCATTTTCTGACTACAGAGGAGGTCGGTCGCCTGCTGTCTGCTCCCCCCGCTCATCTTCCCGATGGTCTGCGGGACCGAGCAATTCTTGAAACAATGTACTCAGCCGGGCTGCGTGTGGCCGAACTCGTCAGCCTGAATGTCACTGACCTCGATCGCTCAGCCGGAATTCTGCGGGTGATCGGGAAGGGCCGAAAAGAGCGGATCGCCCCCGTAGGCAGCTATGCCCTGAAGGCAATTGACCGCTGGCTGAACGTCAGAAAACCGGATCCCAAGGCAGCCGCCGCTGACAGCAGCGCAATGTTTCTCAATCGGTTTGGACGACGCCTGACCACACGCAGCATCGGCCGCATGCTGGAGAAGCATATCCTGGTGGCAGAACTCTCGACGCGGACGTCACCTCACACCCTGCGTCACAGTTTTGCAACTCACCTGCTGGATGGCGGGGCCGACCTGCGCAGTGTGCAGGAACTGCTGGGACACAAGAGCCTGACGACGACTCAAATCTATACGCATGTGAGCACACGACGCCTGCGAGAAACGTACGAAGCCGCTCATCCGCATGCACAGTACGCCGGCTAGCACCTCACACAAAGTCGCGATGGAATAGAGGATCCATCAGCTACGAAGGGCAGTAATGCGGCATCGACTATCAATGAGAGGAGCATACACGACGAAGCTCGGTCGCGTGCACCTGCGGCTGCCGGTTAAACGAGCGACTAATCCTGCCCGCGTTCGCCGGCCGCCCGAGCAGCCGATGCCCGCAGCTCATCTGACACAACAAGGCCATCGATGATTTCCGGGAACTCGCGCCTCAATCGACTAAGAGGATGGTTGGGGAAATGTTCGTCGTACTTTGGGTCATCTGATACTGACAGATTAGCCTGAGCGTCAAATTCCGAAGCATACGGATCACGTGCCCAGCCCTTGATTCGCTTTGCATCGGGACCAGGCTGCGGCCCCGGAGTCGGTGGAGCCTCACGGGGAATCGACTCATACTCCACTTCACCGTCACTCTGAAGCTGAAGCTGTGCAGCCGCTTCCCGGCTGCCAGCTGGTCCCATATCGACGCAGTCCATCCTCAGTTCAAACCAGCAGTCTTCCGCGGGAATGACGCAGCGGCCCACGTATCGATATCCCTGAAACCTCTCCCCAACATCCTTGGTCAGAAAGAGAAAAGCGTTCAGGCCGTGCACTTCGATCTTCTCGACCTGAACGATGCCTCCGTTTTCGCCGGCCGCCTGTTTACGAATGACGCTGCGAAGTTCCGTAACATCCTCCGGCAGTCCGTGTTTTCCTTTCTTCAGAGCCAGTGAATAGATGTCACCTGGCTGGCCGGCAAAGACAACACGCTCAGAAGTCTGCTCCAGCACCTGCATCCCCTCCTTGACCGGGTGCATCAGTGATTTCATCGTGATGGGGATCGGCGCGCCAGCGGTAGAACGTTCGTTGGCTGGAATCGTGCCCACCGTTCTTCCTTCGCGGCGAACTGCGGTTTCGGCGGGTGGTGACTCTGCTCCGCACCCAACCATCACCGACAGGAGTAACGCAAAGGTGACCAGTCGTCTCTGTTGATTCCTCACCTCAATCTCCTGCAAATCCGATTAATCCTGAATGGCTTTGTAAACGATCGGCTTAACCAGATTCTCCAGTTGAAAGTTGAACGGAATGTGCTGTGTGAGGACGACCACAGCGAGGTCCTGATCCGGGTGAATCCAGAAGTGAGTACTTGCGAGACCACCCCAACCGTATTCCCCCACTCGATGTGGCTCACTCCTGCTTTCCGCCACAACCGAGAATCCGAGACCGAACCCAACACCTGGTCGTTCCGGGCCACCCACTGAAATAGGAAATGCTTCTTCAGACAACTGATTGCGAGTCATTTCCCTGATCGTGCCTGTCTTCAGTAACCGCACGCCTTCCAGTTCTCCCCCGTTTACCAGCATCTGGCAGAACCGAAGATAGTCGTGCGCTGTGGAAACGAGCCCACCTCCCCCGGAAAGCATTCCGGGAGAAGCGATGAATTCACTCTTCCACGCCGGGTCTGAAACAGAAAGCCCACCGGTCAGCAACGGGGAGTGCGTACTTGCGAATCTCTTCTGATTTTCGACGGGCACCCAAAACGATGTGTCGACCATACGCAGCGGGGTGAGAATTCTCTGCCGAAAATATTCGTCCAGTGTTGTTCCTGACACTCGTTCAATGACTGCTCCGAGTACGTCTGTGGACACGCTGTAGTTGAACTGAGTGCCCGGATCACACAGCAGCGGAAGCTTTCCCAGTCGTTTCGTCATGTCATTCAGGTCGCGCGAGCCAAGAACATCGGCCTGAACATAAGCCTGATCCACAGGAGTTGAACCGAAGATTCCGTAGGTCAGTCCCGATGTATGCCGCAGCAAATCTCGAACGGTAAATGGGCGGGATGCTGGCCTTACGCCATCACCTTCAGAGACCTGCATGCCCTTAAGTTCCGGCAGGTACGTATGAGCCGGTTCATCCAGTTTGACCTTCCCTTCTTCGACCAGCATCATTACCCCAACGGACGTGATGGCTTTCGTCATGGAATAAAAGCGGAGCACGGAGTTCTTTTGCATGGGGGCCCCAGTCTGAATGTCACGTTGCCCAACAGCGTCAAACAGAACCAGTTTTCCTTTGCGAGCAACAGCCACAATCGCGCCCGGGACTCGCCCTGCGTCGACATACTTCTGCAGCTCGGGACGAATGCGTGCAAGGACTTCTGAAGACATCCCCACCGACTCTGGTTTTGCCGTCGGCAGCGGATTGGCTGCCTGAGGCTCCTGACTCAGCAGAGACTTTGCCTGGTCATCCAGATCGGTGCGAAACGGACCTGCCGGCAGACCTTTCGCGTTGAACAGATTTCCAATTGGATTGTTGGCCCAACCGTATCGCACGCGCATCGGTGAGGCGACTCCGTCGGCGGACAGGACAACTGTGTCTCCGTCTATCATGGCGTCTGCCCAGACGAATTCACCATCTGCTTCAGCAACAGCGAAGCCTCTCAACGTATCACCGTGAACGCGAAGCCCACCACCAACGGAATCAAACATCAAACGAACGGAGTTGCCCGTAACAGTCATTACCCGAAACGTGGGGCCGGCAGCAACAACATCCTCACCATAGGCAACGGATCTGGCCTGGAGAGCAAGCCGTCTGCCAACATCCTGCTTGTTTCGTGGATGAATGTCATTGGCCGCACCGATGTCGGTAATGACGGCCAGGCCCGTCTGCGGATGAGCGGCTGCTGTCAGCCACTGAGCTTCACGAAGAGTTGCCCAGCCACCTTCGGCAGGCTCTGTCTGCAGTTGACGGAAATTGGCCAGCTGAACGATCAGGAATGGAAACTCGCCCACATCAAAACGAGATCGCCAGTCTCGGATCATCGTTGGAAGCAGAGTTCGGTATTGCTCAGCGCGTCCGGCATTGGACTCACCCTGGTACCAGATTGCGCCCTTGATTCCATATGGGACCAGAGGGGCCAGCATGCCGTTGTAAAGAACCGTGGTCACATTTGGGTTGCCGCCGATTCGACGAGGCTGATTGCGGACCTGCTGAACTGTCATGGACGGCTTGAACTTCCAGTCACCTGCCAGTGAAACGGGAGTCGCCCCGTTTGGCGTCAGCTTCATTTGATCTGGATTGCCAATGAATCCCCCGCCGGACCCGGTATCCAGCACTCGTACCGCGACGGTGTTGGTGCCTTCTTTGAGCACGCCTGCTGGAATCCGATAACTGCGGGGAGCATTCCACTGCTGCATTCCGCCGACACGTTTGCCATTGATAAACACAGTGTCCTGGTCGTCAATCGCCCCCAGAGAAACAACACCCGGTTTTCCACTGGCAGCTGCCGTCAATTCCACACTTCGGCGAAACCAGACGGTGCCGTCATAGTTTGGAAGTCCGCGACTCTCCCAGTTACCTGGCAGTTGCATTGACTTCCATGCAGCATCGTCAACGTTGCCAAACCAACTGCCGGATGTGCCTTTGTCGTTCGCCTTCCACCATGCTTCAAGCCGTTGATCAAAGCTGTCAGTTCCGGCTGCCATCTCGGCCGCCTGTTTTCTGAACTGACGGACGGCCGGACGAAAGTCGTCCATCGTCTCCAGTGCTTCTGCACTCGTCCACGCCTCTGCAATTGTGCCGCCCCAGGACGTATGAATCAGTCCGATGGGGACATCAAGGTCACGATTCAGCTGTCGCCCAAAGTAGTAACCGACTGCAGAGAACCGCGCGACGGTTTCCGGCGAGCAGACAGACCAGTTCCCCTCAACCGTCTCCTGTGGAGTCATGGAAACTCTTCGAGGAACAGTAAAGAGTCGGACGTTGGGATGACTTCCCGCAGCGATTTCTTCCTGAGCGTTGTTCGAAGCGGCAACAGACCATTCCATGTTGGACTGCCCGGAGCAGATCCAGACGTCTCCTGCCATGACGTTTTTCAGCGTGATCTCTTTTTTTGGCCCTTCGACTGTCAGCTGAAAAGGGCCTCCCGCCTCCAGAATCGGCAGGTTCGCCTGCCAGCGACCATCTTCCTGAGCAGTGGTCGACCGACTGCGATTGTTTATCGTGACTTTGATTTCCGTGCCCGGTTCTGCCCAGCCCCAGATGGGCGCGCGAATACCTCGCTGCAGGACCATGTTGTCCGTAAACAGTGAATGAACGAGTGGCCGCTCCTCCTGTGCGTGCAGCAGGGTCAGGGTGAATAGTGGAAGCAGGACGAACAGTCGGCGAAGCATAAGATAAGGCCATCGGGGAGTTCGAGATTGATCCCGAAAGCGTACTTCATCCCCGCAGCGTTTCACACCGAGGCCAGCGAAGCAACGGCCTGGTCAAGCCGCGAGTCAGTGGTCTGTCCGCACAATTCGATGAAAGTGCAGTTCGACTTCCCGGTCCACGACTCGCCTCACGCCTTCGACAAGACAATTGGGTTCGTGGTCTGACTCTCCCTGGCGTTTGATCTCTTCCAGTGGAGTTCCCGGACGTACACTGAATGCGCCCTGGTGAATCGTCTGATTGCCGGCATCCAGTTCCGGGACGATGAAATGCACAGTCGCTCCGTAACACAGCATGTGATACTGATGAGCATCCTCGTAGGGACGAAATCCGGGGAAGGACGGCAGCAGTCCGTGATGAAGATTGATGATACGTCCACCGGCAAACTTCCAGCAGATATCAGCCGGCAGTACTCGCATGTACCGCGCAAGAATCACGTAGTCGATTTCATGTTCATCCACCAGTCGCTCCATCTGCCCATAGTCAGGCACGCCACTGTCGTCAGCGATGTTGTGCCATGGTATTTCGAACTGCTCGGCCACGCTTCGGCAGGCGTTTCGGTTACCGATCATGACGGGAACTTCCGCCTTCAGCCGACCGTCACGAATCGCTCGCAGCAGAGCGAGCGGGGGTTCAGAGCGATAGGTCGTACAAATGGCCAGTCGTGGAACTCTGGAGTACTCGTCGCGTGACCAGACACGCACCTCCAACCCTCGAGCCTGACCGATCTGCTGCAAAAGATCTCGCAGCACACTGACCGGCTGTTCTTCTGTTGGCCAGTCAATTCGCATCAACATCGCGAACAGCTGAGCACTGTCTCGGTCGTACATCTGAATCTCGTAGATGTTCGCCCCTGCGCCCGTGACATGGTGAATAATGGGATCCGCCAGCCCTTTGTTGTCGGGACCAACAGCGGTAATCGTGACCTGCATCGATCGTCTCCTGAGAATTGAGGAGACGGAGTGTACTGAGTACGCCAGGAATTGGGAGGCGTTGCTGGCGCCCGAAAAAGGAGACAATCGGGCCATAGAATACGATCTGACGCCCGCTCCTGCCGTAGTCGCCTGAATTTCTGTTCAATAGTCCGGACATCACGTTTGAGCGAGTGTAGCTGGTTTCCCACGTCCGATGAGACCTGACTGTGCCCGATTGATTGTTCAAGCTTCTCCGCCGTGTCCTCAACCTTGTTGAAGTCCTTTCGCAGCATTGGAAGCTCCTGAACCTGAGTTGAAACTCAGCCGG
Source organism: uncultured Planctomycetaceae bacterium (assembly GCA_913031625.1). Taxonomy (GTDB): domain Bacteria; phylum Planctomycetota; class Planctomycetia; order Planctomycetales; family Planctomycetaceae; genus Fuerstiella. Next base: position 18,017 of record CAJWGB010000006.1, read on the forward strand.
ATCAGAACACGTGAAGGCAGGACGCGGATTAAGCTGTTTGGATTGTATGGACCACAAACCGTCTGTCCGACGGATTGGGGCAGTTCATCCTCTGCAAACCGGATTCTCAGACAGTTTCTGGTACAATAATGATCAGCAGTTACGCCCCTGGTAGTTCTTTCGATTTGGCTGCGAGCAGAACATGAGCAGCGCAGAAAAACTTCGAAATCTCCCTGCTGTAGATGAGGTGCTGCGTTCGCCTCAGCTCAGTGAGGAATTCCTTTCGCAGCCCAGACCTCAGTTAGTGGAATGGATCCGCAATGCAATTGCTCGTTGTCGTGGCGAATTGCTCAACGGAAAAGATCTGACCTCAGATGAGGCACTGCGGTACGTCATTGAAGAAACTGGTCGACAGCAGCGACAGGAAAACGGGCGCTGCCAGCAGGCAGTGATTAACGCCACCGGGATTCTGCTGCATACCAACCTTGGACGAGCACCGATGGCCGACTCAGCGATTTCGCGAATGCGTGAATCGAGCGGGTACGCCAACGTCGAGATGAATCTGACTTCCGGCAAACGCAGTGGCCGAGGGGAACGAGCGTGCCGTCTGCTGCAGCAACTGGCAGGCGCCGAAGATGCGGTTGTTGTAAACAACTGCGCCGCTGCAACAATGCTGGTATTGCAGGCTGTCGCGTCAGAGCGTGAAGTCATCGTGTCGCGTGGGCAACTGGTTGAAATCGGAGGTGGCTATCGGCTACCCGAGGTATTCGCAGCATCCGGCGCAACACTCAAAGAAGTGGGCACCACCAATCGTACGTACCTGCGAGACTACGAGAACGCAATCAGTGAGCAGACCGGTGCCATCATCCGTGTGCATCGCAGCAATTTTTATCAGGGCGGGTTCGTCACCGAGCCGGATATCGCAGACCTCGTAGCACTGGGCAAAGAGCGAAACGTTCCTGTTATTGATGATCTCGGCAGCGGCTGTATGACGGACCTGTCGCAATACGGTCTGCAGGAACCAACTGTCCCGGGCAGCGTCCAGGCGGGAGCTGATCTGACCCTGTTTAGTGGAGACAAGCTCTTTGGCGGGCCACAGGCCGGGATCATTGTGGGCACGAGTGAATTTGTGGAACCGCTCCGCAGGAACCCGATGATGAGAGCACTGCGAGTCGACAAAGTTACTCTGGCGGCAATCGCAGCGACTGCGGAGATCCACCTGTCAGGACGTGCAACTGAAGAACTGCCGTTGCTCCAGATGATGTCTCGATCTGCCGAATCAATTCATGAGACCGCTCAACGCGTCCATGGCGAGATTCGCGTGCCGCCCGGCGCGCAGCTTCAGGTGGTGGAATGCATTTCTGAAGTTGGAGGCGGGTCAGTACCAGGCAGCAGCATCCCGGGCTATGGATTGCAACTCACGGGAACTGACAGCGAATTAATGGCCAAGCTGCTCCGGTCCGAAGCACCTGCAGTGCTGGGTAGAATCAGTGACGACACAGTCATCCTTGACCTTCGAACGGTGGCGGCAGATCAGATTCCAACGCTTATCGTTCGTCTGCAGGCAGCCCTGGATTCTGCGGGTGTCCCGTCCTGATGCAGAGCGCAGATCAACTGGCCAGCAAACAGCTGGTGCTGCTTGGAATCGGTCACACGAACGCACATATCGTCCGTCAGTGGCGAATGAATCCAATCAGTGATGTACAGCTAACCTGCCTGTCCGACCACACGGTCGCAACTTACTCGGGCATGCTTCCTGCAGTCCTTGCCGGACAGCTTTCTGAACAGGACATGCAGATTGACCTGGTCCGGTTGTGTGCGTCCGCTGGCGCGCGACTGATCACAGAACAGGTCACTGGCATTGATCCTGAAGCAAAACGGATAGAGTTCGCAACCCGCCCTCCGATTTCGTTCGATGTTCTGTCTGTTGGCGTCGGCTCCGTACCGTCCGTTCAGGGCGTCGAGATTGACAGCACTGCTCCACTCCTGAAGATCAAACCAATGCAGTCGTTCCTGCAGCGACTAAATGAGCACGTGTCTCGGCTTCAACAGATTGCCACTGACTCAACCGTCCGCATTGTGATCGCTGGCAGCGGTGTCGCAGGAACAGAAGTTGCATTTTGTCTTCCTGGCTGGCTCAAAAGAAACAGTATTGAGCAGTTCGACATCAGGATCGTGACCGGCAGTCAGCGGGTCCTGAATGGCGTCACGTCGTCGCTGCGACGTCGAGTGGAACGTGCGTTGACTGACCGTGCCGTGACGATTTCACTGAATGAGCGGATCACTCATGTCGAGCCGGAGCATGTCCAGTCACTGTCGGGAGCCGTCTATGAGGCGGACCTCGTCATCTGGGCAACCGGCGCCTCACCTCCTCCGTTGCTTTCGCAGCTGGGGTTACCCACTGACGATCGAGGGTTCCTGTTGACGGACGAGACGCTGCAGTCCACTGCCGCGGGAGGCGTGTTTGCGGTAGGCGACTCTGGAACCGTCAACGGTACCTGTCTGCCGAAAGCGGGTGTCTACGCGGTACGACAGGGACCAGCACTCTGGGAGAACATTCAACGATCTATCGACTGCCGAGCCCTCAAACCCTGGGTACCTCAGTCTTCGTTCATGAAGCTGCTGAATACAGGAGCGGACTCTGCAATTGGTGAATGGAAAGGACTCAGCTTTGAAGGCTCATGGGTCCTGCGACTCAAGGACCACATCGACCGCAGGTTCATGCGGATGTATCAGACGGAGGGTATGGCCCAGAGTGGTCATGTCATGCAGTGCCGTGGCTGCGGATGCAAAATCGCCGGCGACATCCTTGACGATGCCCTCAGTGAACTGACGTCCAAACCGGAAACACCACCGCTGGATGACGCTGCTCTGATTGAAACCGGAGCCGGCACAGTTGTGGCATCAACAGACTTCTTTTCGGCTCCCCTGAACGATCTTTATCTGACAGGACGAATCGCTGCGCTGCACTCAGCCAGTGACATCGTAGCCAGTGGAGCAAATGTGTCCGCAGCCCTCGCCAATGTCGTTGCGCCGGAAGGTGATCCTCGCGCACAGGGCGAAGGAATTAGAGATCTGCTGGCTGGTGCACAATTGGAATTTGAAGCGATGGGTGGCCGCATTGCAGGTGGACACACCATCGTGGGTGCGCGCTGGGAGATCGGGTTCGCAGTCATTGGCACTCCTGTCGGGAGAGCAGTGGTGGAAAAGGGGAATCTGAAACCCGGCGACCACCTCGTGCTGACAAAACCGCTCGGCGTGGGTGTGCTGCTGGCGGCCCACATGAGGAGTCAGTGTGCCGCTGGTCATTTTGAAACAATGATTGAGTCAATGCTCCACCGTCAGCATCGATGTGCAGGCGTTGCCGCCGAACTGGGAATTACGGCCGGGACGGATGTCACAGGATTCGGTCTGATTGGCCACCTGAATGAAATGCTCGAGGCCAGCGGAGTTTCTGCGGCCCTCAACCTGAGTCAGATTCCTCTACTCCCCGGCGCCGCCGAGACATTTCAGGCGGGGATTGAGAGCACTCTTGCCCCGGCCAATCGCAGACTCGAATCATTGGCTGACGTTGGGGAAGGAATCCGTCGCCAGCCAGCATGGCAGGCCCTGTTTGACCCGCAGACATGTGGCGGCCTGTTACTGGGAATCGCCGATGATCGCCTCGAGGAGGCTCGCGCTGCATTGGAAACCGCGGACATCTACTGTTTCGCCCAGGTTGGCCGCGTACACGAGCAAGGGGAACAGCGTCTGATCATCGAAAGCTAGAACGCATGTGATTTACGTCTGGCGCCTGCTACGCGGCCGCCTTTTGCTCATCGTCAGATGAGGTAGGTACCTGACGAAACTGCCGCGAAGTTTCCGTCGCCAGTTTGTCTGTCAGCTGCCGGATCCTCAACTCAGAATCCTTTCGCTCCTGCGTGACCTCAGCCTTCATTCGATCAATTCGAGCCTGCAGCTCAGTGATCTGGGTCTGAGCGTCCTCAGCTGGGTCACGACTCTGTGTAGAAAGCTTCTGTTCCTGATCCGCAAACCACGACTCCAGCTCTGCGCGATCGCGACGAAACTGCTCCTGACGTTCCGACAGCGCGGCCGCCTGTTCGGAGAGCCGTTCTCGTTCTGACTGCAATGGTCCGCGAAGCTGCTGAAAGAATGCCTCGACTGCCAGTCGCGCCTGCCTGAGTGCGGGCGACTGTTCGCGACGAGCAATCTCTTCGGCGCCCGCAGCCATCATTTCCTGAAGCAGCAGTCTCTGTTCCAGAACCTCCTGCTGACGTGCGTCGAGTTCGGCACGCATGGCATTCACGTGCTGCAATCGCTGTTCGACTCGAGCCGCTGTCTCAGCAGCTGACTCTTCAGCCTGCCGAATCTGTCGAGCGCGGGAATCGAGATCCTGTGACACGCTGGAATTCTGTTCATCCATTCGCCCCTGCTGTCGCTTCAGGTCCAGTTCCATACTGATGCGATAGCGGTCGACGACTTTGTATTCCCGGGCCAGCGACTCTTCCTTCTCAAACAGCGCAGAACGAATTTGCCGCAGCTGCGTAAATCGGAGCTGGTGTTGCTCTGAGAAGCTGGTTCGCTGGCTTCGAAACAGCTGTTGCTCGTGCCGCAGTTCTCTGACTTCCTCTTCGAAGTCTTCCCTCGCCCGAGCGAGGTGTTCGAACTGAAATCGGTACCTTCGCTGCAGGTTATTCTGCTCTGTCAGCAACTGCTGGCGACGCTTTTCGATTTCCTCACGCAGTCGTTTGTGTTCGGCATCGAGTTGTTCGCCGAACAGTTCACGCTGCTGCTGAAGATCTTCTTCCTGTTCTTTCAATTCAGCCTGCTGCCGAGCTCGATCATCATCCCATTCACGACGTTCTTCGGCGAGTTGAGCAAGCTCTTCGGACATTTCCGCACGGATGGTTTCACGCATTCCGTTTCGTTCGGTTTCCAGCTGCTCTTCAATCTGCCGCATACGTGCCGCATGCTGTTTCTCGAGCTCGTCAGATCTGGCAGCCAGACGGTCCCGCTCCGCATCAACCGTTTCCCGATGACGCTGCAGGATTCCACGTTCGCGGGCCATCTCCTGATCGACCACTTCATGAAGCTTCTGCTGACGCTCCTCCAGCGACACTTCTCGCTTTTGCAGTGATTCCTCCAGCTGTTCCTGCTCGGACTCCTTTGACTGAATCCGCTCCAGCCGGCTGTCCATGTCAGCCGTCAATTCACGCTGCGCCTGACGTTCTCGAGCAACGTGTTCGGCGAACTTCTGCGCCCGCGACTCAAAGGCGGAGCGTTCGGCTGCGAGCTGGTTTTGTTCACCGATCAGCTCAGAACGACGACTCTTCAGCTCATTGAACTGCTGCTGAAGGGCTTCAGCAGCTGCACTGGTCTGCATCAGAATCTGCAGAGGATCTGCCGCACCATCTGAATCTGGTGTCGTATTGTCCGGCTCTGCAGTCAACAGCTACTCCATTGCTGTATGCTTAGGCACTTCGTGGGCCCGTGGTTTCAAGAGAATTCCTCACACCTCAGGATTCTGAGCGACAGGCTCAAACAGGACAAGGTGACGCGCGCAGGACTGACCGGAAATCTCAGTGCCTGCTTGCGGTGCTGAGTAGAAACCGGTCAATTCGGCCGTCTGCTCGTATCTTGCTCAGACTCGGCGGCCTTTGATTCTCTCGAACCCCGCCACACAGTGTCAGACCGGCAAAAACCGCCGGTCTGGCTCTGCGAATCCAACACTGGCATTCAGCGGACGCGCTTGCTTTTTCTTCAGGCGCAGCGTCCTCAGCCGTTGCTTCGGCTGCCGATTCTTCAGCGGCAGGGGCGGTTTCCTAGGATGCTTCAGCGGAACCTGAAAGGTGTTTATCGAGCATCGCGGCCATGTGCTCTTTGCCCGGTGCGCCGACCAGCTTGTCAACGACCTCACCGTTGCTGAACAGCATAAGGGTCGGGAGCCCGGTGACTGCAAATGCGGCCGCAGTGGTGCCGGAGTCATCCGCATTCACTTTGCCAATCTTTACCTTCCCTGCATACTCGTCCGCCAGTTCTTCGACGAGCGGCATGATCATTTTACAGGGCCCGCACCATGGAGCCCAGAAGTCAACAAGGACCGGAAGGTCTGACTTGAGAACTTCGGCCTCGAATGTGTCATCTGTAAATTCAAGCAGATTGCCTGCCATAACTTGTTTTCCTGTCAATGGTCACACTGTGGTCTTCCTGTGTGACGATCTGACCCGCGATGTATTACGCAGAATCACGAAATGAAACTCGCCCCAGACCAATTCTCAGGCGAGCGGAGGATTCCGAAGCAGCAAGAGCAGAGTCATCCACTGCTCGGCGCCGCCGGATTATTGGGTAACCCGCCTAAGCTGTCAACGTGTGGCTGACACGTGACGGTATCATTGGAACACTTCAGAGGCAGCGGGTACATTAGGGGAGAGGTGCCCGGAATTACGTGATCCACGGCACTTCAGACCTCGTTGGTCTGTCATCAACTCCCGTCAAAGTCAGCCGTTCGGACAGGACTAAACGCATGATCATTGGCAAAATCTGGCGTTCGATTGCCGCTCAGTTCAATAAGCTCGCCAACTACATCTGGAAAGTCGACCCAATCGCTCAGATGCAGTACGAATATGACCAGGCCGTCGAACAGCTCAAGGCGGGCAAAGAAGGACTGGCTCAGTATCGCGCGCTGGTCGAACGGGTCTCACGCCAGGTGGATGAAGATCAAAAGCACGTCAATCAGCTTTCGGCTCGCGTTAAGGCTTATCTGAATGCCGGGGACAGAGAAAACGCGTCGCGGTTTGCTTTGGAACTTCAGAAGGCCAAAGCCTCGCTTGAGGAGAACACCAGGCAGTTGGAGATGCATGAGAAGGCCTACGACAACAACGTGCGCAAGATCAAGCACGCCACAAGCAAGGTGGGCGAAATCAAGGATCGCATCAAGAAGTACGATGCGGAAATCAAAATGAGCCGTGCGGAAGCTGAACTGTCCGAGCTGGCAAGCGCCTATGACTTTGATCTGACCACTGACCTTGGTCAGATTGAGTCCGTTCTTCAGGAAGAGATCGACACGAACCGCGCCAAGGCTCGTGTGGCAGCCGACCTGTCAGAAGAAGGCATGGATGTGATCGAAAAAGAAGCCGCAGCCGAAGCAGCCATCGCAGAAGATGCGCTGCGTCAGTTTGAGATGGACATGGGACTGATTACACCTCAAACCGCCAACATTGAGGAAACCGGCAAGGATCTGGGACCGGCACAAACAGAAACAAACTGATTCGCCTGAACCTTCTTTGCCAGAGATCATGTCAAAAGCAGGACTCTCAACCAGTCCGGAACTGCCCGACTGGTACCCTGACTGGGCGCGGCAGCTTGCCGAACAGTATTTCTCAGGAAATGCTTGCTTCTTTGTTCTTCACGGCAACGTGAATGATCTGATCCCGTGCCCCCGGGGAGATTCAACTGAGTTTGTCAGCCTGCCTCGATTCCTTGGTGAATCACTCTTTGGCCGTTGGGAACTGGTCCTGCAGCACAACCTGAGCAAAGGACTTCGTGCACTGGCCGGAGAAAATTCTGAACGGCATCAGGAAATGATGCGGAAGCTCACCGCCATGCTGGGCGAGTTTCGCACCTGGTCGCGAAATGCTGATGACCTGCTGCTCACTCTCGATCAAATGATCGAACGCTTCCTGCTGAAGGAAGATCCCGCAGAACGAAGCCGGCTTGCCGTCATCTTCGACTATGGTCAGTACCTTGTTCCGCCTGGTGCCGCCGTTCAGATTTCAGGAAGCATCGCATCAAGGCTCGTCCGATTCCTTGACTGGGCCCGCAATCCATATATCCGACGAGTCAACATGGCCTTCTGCCTTGTCTGCGAGAGTCTTTCAGATGTCAACGAGCGACTGACACAAAGTCCATTCGTATCAACAGTCGAAATTCCAATGCCCGACGAAGCTGCTCGTCGACAGTTCGTTTCGTCTCGGCACAGCGATACTGCCGAACCTTCCGGCAAGAACAATCTGTCAACGCAGGAACTGGTCAGCAACTCAAATGGCCTGAGCCTCCTGAGTCTGGAACATTTGCTGGTTTCAGCCCGACAGAGTGGCGGTGTTTCCAGTGCCCAGTTCCGATCTCTGAAGAAGTCTGCGATTGAACAACAGTGTGCGGGCTTCCTCGAGTTCGTTGAGCCAAAACACACACTGGATCTGGTCGTCGGTCACGAAGCAGCCTGTCATCGACTGCAGGAAGACGCCCGTCTCATTCGCGACGGACATCTGGATGCAGCGCCCATGGGATACCTGGTCTGCGGCCCTGTTGGTACTGGAAAGACGTTTCTGGCCGAATGCTATGCCGGCTCGATTGGTATTCCGTGTGTCAAACTCAAGAACTTTCGCAGCAAGTATGTAGGAGAAACTGAGGGCAATCTGCAGCGAGTACTGACAGTGCTCCGCAGCCTTGGACCAGTGATTGTTGTGATCGATGAAGCAGACGCAGCACTCGGAGACCGCAACCAAAGCGGAGATTCCGGCACCAGTGGTCGAATCTTCTCGATGATCGCCCAGCAGATGGGGGACACTCGATACCGGGGCAAAATCATGTGGATGCTGCTCACGTGTCGTCCGGACCTGCTGCCCATCGACCTGAAGCGACAGGGACGGGCCGAGGTACATATCCCACTGTTTTATCCGGACAGCAGCGAAGAGATTCTCGCGATGTTTGAGGTCATGGGACGCAAGAACGGAATTCCGGTGCAGACAGAAAACCTGGAACTGGATGAACGTCATTCAGAACTCTCAGGCGCAGATATCGAGAGCGTTGTTCTGACGGCACGACGTAAGGCGCTCGTCGCTGGTCGGACAGAGATTGAGTCCACGGACATTGAAACGGCCCTGAATGAGTTCATTCCCTCCGCCCAGGGACTTGAAAAGGACATGCAGGAAGTCGCAGCGGTGCTTGAATGCACGCAGATGGACTTCCTGAATGACGAATGGAAAGAACAACTGGATCAAGACGGTGGACGAGCCAGCCTGCAGCAGCAGTTGACTCAGATGCGCAACCTCGTGGAACAGCTTTAAAGACCAAAACCTTGAAAGGGATTCGATATGTCACGCACCAGCTGGGTTGACCCGGATAACAATGAACCACTGATCGGAGAACATGCACAAAAGCTCGAAAGCTTCGTTAAGGCATTTGAGGACGGTCAGATCACTACCGAAGAGCTGTCGAACCAGGAATCCGACCTCGTAAAACTGCTGAAGAAAGTGGAAGAGTCACTCAACGACGAACAGCACGCTCTGGTGACAGAATTGTTGTGCGAACTTACTGCATACGACATTATGCATTTCACCCATGAATTCCAGAAGGCGCGCATCGCCGAGTTCCGTGGGTAACCTGCGAATCAATCCGGCATAGCCCCCTGACGTCTGCCTTCGTAAGGAGAGACCCATCAAAGGCCCAAACCTTCAGCACGAACTTCGAATCCAGCGACAGTTTCGATGCCCACGATGTAACCGTACTCTCAGAGTCCGAGGGTCAGTGACTTCACGTGTCTGTCGATGCAGCGACCCGCCGGAACAGATGCATGTCATCGATATGCCACCCGTTCCGGAGTTCGATGCGACTCCATTTGTGAATTATCAGACCGACGAATTCACAACTCCCACTGAGACAGAACTCGTCGAAACACTTCCCAACATGCCTGTCTTCGAGGTACCGGCAGAGAAGCCTCTTCGACGCGGAAAAGGGTATTTGAGAGCTGAGATCAGCGAGAACGAGGCGCTCGCACCAACAGACGAGCAGGAAGACTTCGGAGCAGGAATTGACGAGGAAGAACCTCAGCGTCTCACCGAAGATGTTTCTTCAGAGATGACGTCCGACAAAGTCAGCGAACCAGCAGCAGCAACTGAGACTGATTCAGACAGGTCACAGGAGGATAAGCCCGGGAAACGTCGACGCCGACGGCGAAGACGAAAACCGCGCGGAGACCGGTCTGATGACACCCGGTCGGAAGGGGACGGCACAGAAGACAATTCGAGCCCTGCAGGAAACGGTTCCGAAACAGAGGAAGAAGCCGCAGAGGGTGGCGATCAGCCAAAACGAAAAAAGCGACGGCGAAACAGACGGCGACGAGGCAGAGGCAAGAGCGACGGATCCGAGGGGCCATCATCAGGCGACAGCCACAGCGGATCACCGTCCGACACAGCCGGCTAGGACGCCTGCCAGATAATCACAGCATGAGTTGCCCCCGGCCGCGTCACAGGAAACTGCATCTGTCAACGTAAGTAAGACTGGCAGCATCGCCCTGGTGGCCGCGACGCGCGCGCATCCTGGTGAAACGTGCTGGTTCTATGGAACGAGCAGAATGATCCCGGTCACCCACAGCAACTGATTGGCCGCAGCTTCTTCGTTCCAGGGAATCTGGTACCGCTTCTTCGGGGCCCATTCTCCCGGCTGATAGTAACCCAGTGCATACTCTCGAGACTGTGGCGGGTTGAGCACCATCTGATAAGGCAAACCGACCACCTGTCCGAAGAACTTGCCTGTCGACACAAGCGGCTGGACCCACGGTTTGTGTGTATGCCCATAACGTTCGAGCCCGATATCCTGAAAGTACAGCGGGTTGTACCAAAGGTTAGATGGGGCCCATTGCAGTACAGTCTTTGGAGCCGTCCGAGGATGATACTCACCACGATCCATCTGATCATGGAAGTTCTCGGGAAGGGCATCCGTATCAATCTGTTCGCCCCAGGCATACGAAAGTGTGGGCTGAATGTCTGTCAACGACAGACTCAGGATGCCGTCGTCTGATTTTGCAGGTGCCGCAGGCTGCTCGTCGGCGACCAGGACAACCTGCTGTGGGTACTCGTCGACATCGTATTGAGGCGTGGCTTCAAAATTGAGGTACTCCATCAGAGTGTAGCCTTCCGGCGCCGGGCGAACTTTGACGCGCCCGGTCTTCAGATTTCTGCGAACAATGCGTCCGTCAGCGGTCTGATACCTCTGGATCCTGCGGCCTGCTGGTGTAACCTTTCCGACGAGACCTGACTGTCCGTCACTGATACGCATTCGCCCTTCCACCTGATCGGGAATGGCCACGACACCTGTGCGTGGAGACGATTCTTCGCTGAGCAGCGTGACAGGATTGAGGGGCATCGGTGCGACTTCGACGATGGGCATGGGAGGCACACTGCTCACTGGCTCCGGAATCAAAACCGTCGCGCGAGCGGCATCATCAAACCGAAGACCGGACTCATCCTGTCCGGTACGCAGTTGCTGCATCAACTCACGACTGCGTGATCGAGTGGCCTCGCCACTTTGGGCGTTCGCAGGAGCCGCACATAAGGCGAAGCAAAGGGAGCTAAGCGTGAGAGTCCGAAGAATGTTCGACCGAGTAATTCGGTGCTTCCTGAGTGATGGCAATATCATGAGGATGGTTTTCCTTAACCGTCGCCGCAGAGATCTCGATAAATCGAGCTTTCGTCCGCAGATCCTGTATTGTGGCCACTCCCACATAGCCCATTCCTGACCGAAGTCCCCCGGTCAGCTGATAGAGCAGTGGTTGCAATGCCCCTTTGTACGGAACCCGGCCTTCAACTCCCTCCGGCACGAGTTTCGAACTGTCCTTCGGTTCAACTCTTCCCTGTCGGTACCGTTCTGAGCCACCTTTGACCATGGCTCCCAGTGATCCCATTCCGCGGTAGCGTTTGAAACTGCGTCCCTGAAACAGAATCATTTCGCCGGGACTTTCATCAACTCCGGCAAGCAGGCCGCCGACCATCACGGTCCACGCTCCGGCTGCCAGGGCTTTTGTCATATCCCCGCTGTATCGAATACCACCGTCCGCAATGATGGGAATGTCTGTCCCCTTGAGAGCCTTCGCCGCATTCGCCACGGCGGTCAGCTGCGGCACACCAATTCCGGAGATGATGCGAGTGGTACAGATTGAACCAGGTCCAATCCCCACCTTGATTGCATCACATCCGGCGTCTGCCAGCGCTTTCGCTCCTTCAGCGGTCGCCACATTCCCGGCGATCACGTCGATAGAATATTCTTTCTTGATCTCCCTGACTGACTCGATGACGTTTCTGCTGTGGCCGTGAGCACTGTCCACAACCAGAACATCTACACCTTTTTCAACAAGCAGGGCCACTCTTTCCATGTCATTGACGCCGACTGCTGCCCCAACCCGCAAACGCCCGCGTGAATCCTTGGACGCCTGCGGAAACTGCAGGTTCTTGTCGATGTCCTTGATGGTGATGAGACCCCTCAGTTGATATTGATCGTCCACCAGCAAAAGTTTCTCGACCCTGTTTTCCAGCAGAATCCTTTCAGCCGCTTCAAGACTCGTCACTTCACTGGCCGTAACCAGATTTTCCTTCGTCATTACCTCCTTGACGGGAGTCTCGGTCGATTCAAGAAATCGCAGATCGCGTCGCGTCAGGATGCCTACCAGACGGCCATCGACAGTAATCGGAACGCCTCCGATATTGCGTTCGTCCATAATTCGCGAAGCTTCACCGACCGTGGTTTCCGGTGGCAGAGTGACAGGATCCACAATTACTCCATGCTCACTGCGTTTCACGCGGTCGACTTCCATCGCCTGCTGTTCAGCGGTCATGTTCTTGTGAATGATCCCAATACCCCCGAGTTGCGCCATCGCAATGGCCATTTCGCTCTCGGTCACAGTATCCATCGGACTGCTGACAATGGGCACATTGAGTGGAATGGAACGCGTCAGCCGCGACTCAAGTGTGACCTCAGACGGAAGGAGATCACTGTACCCCGGCTCCAAAAGCACATCGTCAAAAGTCAATCCTTTGTAGGCAATTCTGTCCTGCATGATTCTTACTCCTGATGTTCCGCACTGTTCTCAGCGGGAGACTCTTCACCTTTGATGGCTGCACAAAATCGGTTGCCCAGTTTCACCAGCACCGGAACTTCAAGCTGCTCAGCACGATGATCTCCTGACAGGCCTTCAGCTTCCAGCAGCGCGTCTACCTCCGGCTTACTCAGTTGCTTGCTGTACATCCTCACAAGCACACTTCTGAGCAGTTTGCGGCGGTGATGGAAGAGCCGCCGAATAAAGTCCAGAAAGAAGGCCTTGTCGGTTATCCGACCACCTCGACCGTCGTGCCGCCACAGGCTGACAATCGCTGAATCCACTTTGGGACGCGGCCAGAACACTTTGGGGCCCAGCCGACGAATAATTCGCACACTGCACTGCGACTGCAGCCATACTGAGAGCGATCCATATTTTGACGTGCCAGGCTTCGCGATCATCCGCTCACCCAGTTCCAGCTGAATCGTGCACACCATCTTCTGCCACGGCAGATCAGACGCGACCAGGTTAGAGATCACCGGTGTTGCAACGTTGTACGGAAGATTGGCGACCAGCTTGAGTCGTCGCTTCGGGTCTTCCTGAAGCAATTCGTGCAGCAGCCCCGTAATTTCAGGTGCGAGCGTGTTTTTGTTCTTCAGGATGTCACGGTGAATCAGCGTCACATTGTCAAACCCTGAGACAGCATGGCTGGCCAGAGCAAACATATTCTTATCCACATCGACGCTGACGACGTGCCCCGCTTCACTGGCGAGGAATGTGGTCATCCCCCCGGTACCGGTTCCCACTTCAAGCACCAGGTCACGTTTTGAAAGGTCTGCCGCTCGGACGGCAAACTCAATCAGATTGATGTCGATCAGGAAATTCTGACCCAGATCCGAGCGCGGGTTAAAGCCAAACTGTCCAAACAGCTGCATCAGATGAGAACGAGTTTGGCGACTTTCGTCTTTCACGGAGGGTGTTTCAGCTTTCCTTAAGTGCGTCATAAATACTGGTCGAGCCTTCGCCAGACATCAGGCGGGCTACGTACTTACCAAGTACGTCCAATTCCAGATTGACAGTGTCGCCGACCTGGCGGCAACCGAGTGTTGTGACTTCCAGAGTGTGCGGAATCAGGGCGACTGAGAACCGATCTGCCTCAACGTTCACCAGAGTCAAACTGATTCCGTCTACGGCAATCGATCCTTTAGGCACCATCAGCCGAGTCATTTCCGGCGGCACCCTGAACCACATGTCGACCCAGTCCCCGCTGCGGTCGATCAAGTCGACTGTGCCCACACCATCCACATGCCCCTGAACAAAATGGCCACCCAGTCTGGCCCCGACGGCGAGAGCCCGTTCCAGGTTGACCCGGTCACCCTCAGCGAAGCCACCAAGACTGGTTTTGGACAGAGTTTCGGATCCCGCCTGAAAATCAAGCAGGTTTCCGTCCTGCTGCACGACGGTCAGGCAGCAGCCACAAATGGAAATGCTGTCGCCCAGGGCAGTTTCATCAGCTGAGAACGCGTCGCCCGGATCGATGGTCAGGCGCAGTCCGTCGGGCTCCTGAGTGAGGAGGTGAAGAAATCCCTGTCCTTCGACAAGCCCGGTGAACATATGGCAGTGCAACAAGAAGCGGTGGTTTGTTGCAGGGCAAGTTTAGCAGAAATCCGCCCGATGTCGCGGGCGAATTCTGCATTGCCAAACTCCGGAACGGAATTCCGAGACCGGTCCGTCAACTATTTCATCGGGCGCCAGGGCTCGGGCCCGTTTTCCTTCGCCCGCAGAAACTTCGCGTCCACTTCTTTGTACCACGCATGCAGGCGAGAACGCATCCCCGCCACGCGTTTCGGGTCTCTCGAGGCAAGATCCTGTCGCTCCGAGATGTCTTTTGACAGGTCGTAGAGGTGCACCCGGCCGTCTTCGAATCGCTCGATCAGTTTGTAGTCGCCCATCCGGATCGCTCCTCCCGGAAAACCACCCTGATTGCTGTAGTGTGGGTAGTGCCAGAAAATCGCGTCTCGAGCCGGAGCTGACTTTCCTCTCAGCAGGGGGGCCAGACTGACTCCATCAAGATGCTGATCCGGCTTCGCAGGCAGTCCAGCCATCTCAAGCATGGTGGGGTAAAAGTCTGTCGACACAACAGGCGTATCACTCACACTGCCAGGTTTGACAACACCGGGCCAGCGGATCAGAAACGGTTCGCGAATCCCTCCCTCATACAACCACCCTTTGCCGCCGCGAAGAGGCAGATTAGATGTCGGAGACCCTTCGGACGTAGACAGTCCACCATTGTCCGCGGTGAAGCAAACAACAGTGCTGTCATCCAGCCCAAGCTCTTTGAGTGTATTCAGAATCCGACCAACACTGTTGTCCAGTGTTTCGACCATTGCCGCATAGGTTGCGTGTTTTTGAACCTGTCGAACTCTGCGTTCTCTGGCATTTGGAAGCACCTGTTCCTCGGGCCCGAATTCCTCAAGGTCTGATTGAACACTCTCTGCCTTCTTAGTGTACTTTTCCACGAGGTGTTTTGGTGCCTGCAGCGGTGTGTGAACCGTGTAGTACGACATATACAGCAGAAACGGCTCATCTTTCATCTTGTGGATCAGCTGCACTGCCTCGTCAGTCAGCCGCGCGGTGAGATGCTCCCCTTTCGGACCATCCTTCAACCGAGGATTTGAGTACGGAGAAAAGTAGCTGCGAGGCATTCCTCGAACGTGTCCTCCCACATTGAAATCGAATCCCTGATTCTCCGGCCAGTATTCTTCTGTCGGCCCGAGATGCCACTTTCCAAGAAATGCAGTCTTGTAACCGTGTTCCTGAAGTGTCTCAGCCAAAGTGACCTCTGACAGTGGCATTCGATTGTTGAGCACAGCCGGACGAAATCTCCCCGGGCGGGCACCGGAAAAGAAGTTTGTTGCATCTGCACGCGTTGGGTAGCGCCCGGTCATGATGCTGAATCGCGTGGGGCTGCAGACTGGATTCGCTGCATATCCGGAAGTGAAACGCATCCCACTTACTGCAAGCGCATCGATATTGGGCGTCTCATAAAACGTATCAGGGTTGTTCGCCCCGATATCCATGTAACCCATGTCGTCGACAAGGAAGAACACAAACGAGGGCCGGTCAGCTGCCATGGAGAATGAGACAGCAAGCCCCATAACGAGGGTGAAGAAGAACTGTCGAAGCATTACGGAGTGTTCTCTTTCTGAGTCAATGTTCCCAGCCACGCCAGCAGATCCGCAACCTGTTCCGCCGACATATCCTTCACGAGGAGCTCGGGCATAATGGACTGTCGCTGTGAAACGAGTTGTTCAAGCTGTTCGCCGGGAATGGTATGCAGTTTGTTTTGAGCATCACGAAGTACCACTTCGTCGTCAGTCTTTTTCACAAGCAGCCCCGAAATCACCTTGCCGCGAGATGTCTCTGCAAGCCATGAAACATATTTGGGATCAATCCGCCGCGATGGGTCCAGGATACTCTCAAGAATCTGCTCGCGTTTCAGGCGCGTTCCAACACCAGCGAGGTCGGGACCGATTTCACGACCTTCTTTTCCGGCCCGATGACAGTTTCGACACGTGAAACCTTCCGCCTCAAAGAACAGTTTCCTTCCTCGATCAACATCGCCTTTCAATGCCAGGATCTGCTGAGGATTCACAGCAGCACCCAGTCGGCGGACTCGCTGGTCAGGTGTCACAAAACGTTCAAACAGGTCCCGGATGGCAACGTTGGAATGTCCGGCGGCGGTGGCGATCACCTGGCCAGCGACGTCAGACGACAGTTCCTGAGAATCAATGGCCTGGAGCACACGCAGAGCACCATGCGTCGACGACAACATCTGTCGTATCTGCTCACTGAGATCGCCCCTGCCTTTCGACAGGCGTCCCAGTTCGGCCTCGAATTCACTTCCACGATCAGATTCACCGGCAAGGCTCCGGACCCAATCGTGGATCAGCCGGGTTCCGATGGGGTCAACCTCAGACGATCCCAGCCGAGGCATTCGTCCGCTGCCGAGTTTGGAAACTCTTAGAAAGAGAACAGATCGATAAGGGTCTCCCGGAGCAATGACACGTGCTCGATGAATGCCAAACGTTCCCTGAGACGGACGTTGATCGAGCATGTTTGTCCTGTCGAGTTGAAGATCCGCATGCATGTGAGAAAGGACGGCACCTCCCGCGTGCAGGCGATGACAGTGCGAGCAGTTCGCATGCAAATACGAACGAGCGCGGAGATCGAGTGAGAACTCATGGTTCGTCGGGTCGACCAGTTTCACCGTGGGTTCTTTGGGAGGCTTGATCAACTCGATGTGAGCAAGCGTCGCAATCTGACTGGCTGCGTTCGTCCCATACTGATGCGTCTTTGAAAGCTGCTGAGCATTGAACCCCAGCGGAGGCCCGGACCATTTGTTGTGACATCGCTGACACTCAGCGCGACCTGAAAAGCGCCAGACCTGGCGGCGGACGCCGTCTGGAGCGGAAGAATCGGACACTTCAATAACTCGCTCTGCTCCACTCGCCTCGACCAGTTCTGCGTCCGAACCATCAGCATTCCACTGATAGGTATATGGCTGCCAGTCGAGCCCATCAAAGTGCAGAATCTGTGTTTCGATCTTTTGCGATGACGCCTCGTTGCCGGCCTCCATTTCCAGCGACAAAGTCTTTACGAGGACAGAGTTCTCAGGAAAGCTCCATGCCTTATCGGTTGGTACGATCTGACCGCTTCCCGGAACTCCAACAAACCGTTGTGAGGTTGCGAAGTCAGCCCACGGTTCTGTATTCACAGAATACTCAACGACTCCGGGCGTTGGTTGCTGAGCGGCAGTCGAAGTAAACAGTCCGGTCTGACTTAACATGTGTGGAAACTCACTCGACCGATCCGGTGCCGGATTGGGTATCAGTGAGTACAAAGCGCCGCCAATGTGGTCGACAATCAGAACCTGCCCGTCCGGCTGCTCACCGAATCCCACAATACGATGCGTCGTATCAGCAATCTCACGATGATTGACAACCTGACCATTCGTAAATTGAAACGCCCAGATCTTTCCTGTGTCGTAGTCACCATAGATGTGGTGACCATCAAGTTTCGGAAGACGAGTATCGTAACAGGTGAGACCATCTGTGATGGACGAGGACTCTGAATGGGGGTGCTCAATTGTGGGCGGCAGAATTGGAGTCGGGCCCTGAGGCCACTCCGGATTCGTCGGCATCGTGCCTTCCATCACGGCCCAGCCGTAGTTGCCACCACGTTCCACTCGCTGAAGCATCTCGCGAAGCTCCCAGCCAACGTCACCGACCCAAAGGTCGCCTGACTTGCGGTCGAAGCTCATCCGCCATGGATTGCGAAACCCGTAGGCCCAGATTTCGGGCCGTGCGACTGAGGGATCCTGAAAGGGATTATCATCGGGAATCCGGTACGGCTGGTCATCTGGACAGTCGACGTCAATTCGCAGGATGGAAGACAATAAATCAGTCACATCCTGACCAGTTCTCAAATTGTCCGGCGGATTTGGCGGAGCCGCGTCTCCAGTGGAGATATACAGAAAGCCGTCGGGGCCAAACTTCAGGCAGCACCCATTGTGGCCGCCGGAACGCCAGCGAATGATGGTCTTTGCGGTCGACGGATCGATGACAGGAGGGTTCGTGTCAGACACCGTGTAACGCACAATGTGCGTCGCGTCGTCTTCGTTGGGCGGTCCGATGCAGCACAAATAGCAAAAACGATTCTCTTCGAACCTGGGGTGAAACGTGACTGCGTATGTATTGCGGAAGTCAGAGTCAGAAGTTTTCACATCCAGAACAAGATCCGTTTCTGCAACATCGGCTAAGGGCAGGAACGAAACAAGCTGGCCGTTCTGCTGCAGAACGAAGATCCTCCTGGATCCGGGCGCCACAGCAACATCGATGCATCGCTGGAATTTCAGCTTTGGAAACGCAGGAACTGTGACGTACGGCAACGGTGAATTGGGAGATCCCTTGATTCCTGATTGTGTCCATGGGACACGATCTTCGAGGCCTGGCGCATTTTGGGCAAAACAGACATTAAGTGGCAAAGCAATCGCAAAGAGCAGCGAACCACAAACTGATTTTTTCAAAGACATCTCAGAGTCCGGTTCTTCAACTGTGATTTTGGAATGTGAAATTCGTGTAAATTCCTGCACCCCGGCCATTATGGCGCCAGCAACAGACAATCGAAACCGTACCGAAACACTGAGTAAGTCCTGAACAGGATTCGCGTGCAGACAGGGCGTCAGGTTTTCGGCTGATTCCTGGTAATTACTCTGAACCAATTCACTGAATTCCTCACTTATAAGCGCAGGACGCGAGAATAAATCCAGATTGAACTGATCCGTTCAAAGAGCAATGCGTTGACTATGCAGGTCGTCATCCGGGCGACCCAATCGGGCCAACTCAAACCGGAGATTCACGATGAACGCAAACCAACCTCACAGAGAAAGAAAGCCGCAGACGCGACAGACTCATTCGGCACATATCATTGGAAGTGCTTCCCTGAGGCCGGTTTCAGACGGGCGTGCTGTGTTTCTGACCCCGTTTTCATTTTTTGGCGCTCCGATGGGACCGCCGTCACGAAACCCAAATGATCTGCGGTTTGCGACGCAACCAGGCGATTCGTAGGGCAGACGCTGCGTTCGGCGATTCAGACCCGCAGTCGTCTGAGTCCAGATTCTTCTCTCAGTCTGTTCACCCGTTCCAGGGCTTCAGGAACGCGTCCCAGAAATCGCGTAAGCTGGGTCGTCGAACAACCCAGGGCAGCCGCCGCTCGACGCACATCGCCGTCTTTCGCAAACACGGCGTCCATCGCTTCCGCCAGCATGCTGGCAAATTCTTCGTGCTTCTCGGCGCACGAAATCTTTTGATTCCGACAGCGTTGTCGCCAGACTTCTGACGGATTGACCTCCGCCGATCGAATACAGCGATGCTCCACAGCCAGAGCCAGTCGCAGTCGCCGAACTGCCATGCGACGATTCTGCTCCTGACTGCGACGTTCTGAGGCAGAAGCAGTTACTAAGGTGGGGCGATGAAGAATTGACACCGCCGTCTCCACTTTATTGCGATGCTGTCCGCCTGGACCACCCGCCCTTCCTCTTGTTATGTCACAATCAAGCAACAAGACTTCTTCTCGCACACAGGCCGGGTGGACATGACTTGCGGGATTTTCTGACATTGAACGCGGGGATTTCTAAATTTTGAATCAGGATTTTCTGCGTCTGGAACGCCTGCCAGTGCCGTCAAACGTCGCCTTCTGTCGGAGCATGTGATGATAGTGCTGCGCGAATCGGTGCGACTCGTCGCGAATGTACTGCAGTAGACGCAGGGCGTATGAGTGTCGACTCAATCGATGCGGTTCCGATTTGCCGGGAACGTAAATCTCTTCTTCCCGTTTGGCCAGCGAGATAGTGACGGGAGGCTCCAGCCCAAGAGTTTCAAACGTCTGCATGACCGCATTCAACTGGCCTTTTCCCCCGTCAATCAGCAGCAGGTCCGGAAGTGACTCGCCTTCCTGGTCGAGGCGACGAAACCGACGCGTAATCACTTCTCTCATGCTGGCAAAATCGTCCACCCCCTCAACAGACCGGATTCTGTAGCGGCGATACCCGTGTTTAAATGGCAGCCCATCAATAAACTGGACCAGACTCGCAACCGTTTCGCCTCCCTGCAGATGAGCAATATCAACGCCTTCAATTCGTCGTGGCAGGTCTGAGAGTTTCAACACCTTACGAAGGCCAGCCAGCCCCTTTTGGGGATCGATATAGAAGACCTCCGGCTGAGCGTGATCTTCAAGGTTGCCGCGAAGATTCAAGGTCTTCAGCGCTTTGATGTCGTCGCGTATTCGCGCCGCCTTTTCGAACAGGAGTTCTTTCGATGCGGCTTCCATGTCCTTTTGCATGTCTCTGATCAGCCGCTCTTTCTTCCCGTCAAGAAACAGACGCAGGCGACGGATATCTTCGCGGTAGTCTTCTTTGGAAATGCGCAGGTTACACGGGGCCGTGCACTGGTTGATACTTGCGAGCAGGCAGGGGCGAAACCACCGCCAGCGTTCGTCGGCTTCTTCAATGTCGAGCGTGCAGGTTCGAAATCGAAAAATCTTCTGCAGGACTGCGATCGTTCCGCGAAGCTGCCCGGCGCTGGTAAATGGGCCGTACAGCTTTGCGCCTTTGGTCATCGGAGTTCGAGTGAATTCAACCCGCGGAAAGTCTTCATGCGTGGTAATCTGCAGGTATGGAAACGTCTTGTCGTCTTTCAGGAGGTTGTTGAACTTCGGCTGAATGTCCTTGATCAGCCGTGCCTCCATCAGCAGCGCGTCCACTTCGCTGTCTGTCTCGATGTAGTCGAGGTCTGCGATCTCTGTGACCAGATCCGCCGTCCGACGATCAAACTCGGCCGTCCGCGTAAAGTAGCTGCTCGCGCGACTACGCAGATTCACAGCTTTACCCACGTAGATCACCACAGCAGCTGCATCCTTCATCAGATACACGCCTGGCGTTGTGGGAAACTGTCTGACTTTCACCTCTGGCGCAAGGATTGGCTGAACCGATTCCTCAGCTGGTGTGTCAGGATTGTCATCCGGAAGTGACATACCTCGAATATTAGAGAGTTCGGGCCTCGACGGAATTCCTTGAATACTCTGACCAACTTTAATGGAATCCGTTTGCCCACCCTTGAATTTTATTGCAGATGTGAAGAATTGGTGAACCAGAAGGGTGGGTCCAGGACTTACTCGGGCAAGTGGTTTGCTGGAGCAAGCCCTGTTCAATCAAAAACGACAGTGAAAGGCTAATCATGTCTAAGTGGAAAACTCTTGCGATGCTGCTGTTCAGCTTCTGCGTAATCGTCGGTTGCGGCGGTGGTGACGACGCAGATGCTGGTGGTGGCAGTGACGCTGCAGACACCAGTGGTGGCGGCGATGACGCTGAAGGTGGCGATGGCGGTGAAGGTGGCAGCGGAGACGGTGGCGACGGCGCGTAAGCTCCCACACCCGAAACAACTGCGATTCACCCAAAACAACGACAGGCGGGTTTGCGAACCCGCCTGTTTTGCTGCGCACTGAGCAATGACTCCTGGAATTGCGAATTGCCCTTTTTGCCAGGTGGACGTTTTTTTCCTGAAGGGCTGACGCGATATCGTGCGTCAGGTCTACCGAAACATTTGTCCCTGAAACTCCTGTCGGATTCCACTGCAATGGTTCGAATCAACGAGAACTTCCTGAAACTCAAAGCCGGCTATCTGTTCCCCGAAATTGCAAGACGCGTCTCGGCATTTGCAGACGCCAACCCGGATGCGGACGTTATCAAACTGGGCATCGGCGATGTTACAGAGCCGCTGCCTGCTGCTGTCACAGCCGCCATGCACACCGCCGTCGATGAGCTTTCGGACCGAGACAGCTTCCATGGCTATGGGCCGGAACAGGGGTACGCATTCCTTCGCGAACCCATCGCGGAACATGATTACAAAGCTCGGGGAGTCAACGTCAGCGCGGATGAGATCTTTATTTCTGACGGCTCAAAATGTGACACTGGAAACATCCTCGACATCCTTGGAGAAGGAAACCGCGTTGCCATCACGGACCCGGTCTACCCTGTCTACGTCGATACGAATGTCATGGTCGGTAACACGGGCACGGCCAACGAAGCCGGACAGTTTGCAAATCTCACGTACCTCCCGGTGACCGAGGCAAACAACTTTGTGGCTGATCTGCCATCCGATCCGGTGGACGTTATCTACCTCTGTTATCCCAACAATCCCACAGGGACGGTTGCGACAAGGGAGACTCTTCAGAACTGGGTCAATTACGCCAGAGAGAACGGAAGCCTCATTCTGTTCGATGCTGCCTACGAAGCATTTATCTCCGATGACTCGATTCCACACTCAATCTTCGAGATCGACGGAGCCCGTGAATGTGCGATTGAGTTTCGCAGCTTCAGCAAGAATGTCGGCTTCACCGGCGTGCGTTGTGCATTCACAGTTGTTCCTAAAGAACTCAGTGTCACAGCATCGTGCGGTACGGAAGTCTCACTGCACCAACTGTGGAATCGACGACAGAGCACAAAGTTCAACGGTGCAAGTTATGTCGTTCAGAAAGGAGCAGCCGCTGCCTACACCGAAGAAGGTCGTGAACAGGTGCGAGGACTGATCGACTTCTACATGACCAACGCAAGACTCCTGCGAGAAGGACTTGAATCTCTGGGGGTTCGCGTCTTTGGCGGCGTGAACGCTCCTTACGTCTGGCTTGGAACACCGGACGGACTCAGCAGTTGGGACTTCTTTGATCGACTGCTCGAAAAGGGACACCTCGTCGGAACACCGGGAAGCGGTTTCGGCGCAGCGGGTGAGGGATACTTCAGGCTGAGTGCATTCAACAGCAGAAAGAACGTCGAAGCTGCACTGGAGCGATTTAAATCAGCAGTGGGATAGAGGCCAGGTAATCACCGAGTAATGTCATCAGAGTCGTTTAATTGTCCTCATTGCGGGGAACCGGTTCCGCTGAATGCGTCCATGTGTCGCAACTGTGGTTCCTCCGATGAGTACGGGTGGAACGAATCTGATGCAATTGCTGATCTCGGCGACGACGATTTCGACTATGATGAGTTCGTAGCCAGAGAGTTTCCGGATCAGGTGGACCAGTCGCCTGCCGAAGGAAAGGAGATCCTGTTCCGGGCTGTTATTCTGGCAATCATCCTCTCATTCCTGATTTCATGGCTCTTCTAAGCCGCTCTACTAATGTCTCAATTCGATCAGGAACTGGCAGTCGGTCTGGCTGCAGTTCGACAGGCCGCGGCAGTCTGCCGCCGTGTTCAGTCCTCCATCACTGCTGAGTCACTGGAGAAGAAGGACAAGAGTCCTGTCACTGTTGCGGACTTTGCCAGCCAGGCCCTGATCTGCCGGGCACTGCAGGAGAGGTTTCCGTCTGACCCTGTGATTGGCGAGGAGGGTGCAGCCGAGCTCCGCGTGTCTGAGGGTCAGGAGTTTCTCTCTTCAATCACACAGTTTTGCAACGACGCCGGAGTGTCGTGCAGCTCAGAACAGGTCTGCGACTGGATCGATCGAGGAGGTCTACAGGAATATCGGCCGCGATTCTGGACGCTGGACCCAATTGACGGCACCAAGGGATTCCTGCGGAAAGATCAGTACGCCATCTCACTCTCACTGATTATTGACGGTGAGATTGAAGTCGGAATCCTTGGCTGTCCCAACATGCCGGTTAACGGATCCAGGTCCGAACGTGGACTGCTCGCATGGGCCGTTCGCGGTGCGGGAAGTTTTGTCCAGGCACTGGATGCTCCGAACTCTGAGCCGCATCTGCTGTCTGTTTCAAAGACCTCCACCAGTTCCGATGCGTGTCTGTGCGAGTCCGTCGAATCCGGTCACAGCTCACACAGCTGGTCCGGACAGATTGCTCAACAGTTGAACATCACACGAGAACCGTTTCGCATCGACAGCCAATGTAAGTATCTGGCAGTAGCAATGGGGAATGCTGACATCTACCTCAGGCTTCCAACGCGCAAAGGCTACCAGGAGAAGATCTGGGACCACGCGGGCGGAGTAATCGTTGTTGAGGAAGCTGGCGGGACGGTTACGGATATCAAAGGCGCATCTCCTGACTTCAGTCAGGGAGCAACACTTGCACAAAATCAGGGGATGGTGGTCTCAAACGGCCAGTTTCATAGTGCAGTGATTCAGGCTGTCATGGATAATGCGCCCTCGGAAGAGTAATTCGTTTGACTGATCGACCGCGATTGTGAACCCAGCCGCCCCACATCTGGAAGTCATCGCAAAGCCCCGGATTCTGATCCCGGAGATGCTGACGTGACGTTTCCGATCATCTTCACGCTCGCGGTTGTTGCAGCGGTGATTGTGGGCATCATGTGGTTTCGAACGCCCGCAGACCTTGCGCTGCTTGGTGGTCTGACAACCCTGCTGATCTACGGAACAATCGATTCCGAATTTGGACTCAGTGTCGAAGATGGTCTAAAGGGATTCGCGAAACCCGGCGTTCTGACGGTCGCTGTTCTGTTCGTCGTCGCTGACGGTCTGCAACGTACCGGAGCATTCGCGTGGCTCGGAATGCGTCTGCTGGGGACGCCGACCGGCACTCGATCCGCACAGATCCGCACAATGCTGCCGGCCGCATTCTTAAGCGCCTTCCTCAACAACACGACTGTCGTGATCCTGATGATGCCCATCATTTCGGACTGGTCCCGAAAACATCGGATTTCCGTGAGCCACCTGTTCATGCCACTCAGTTTTGCCGCGATTCTGGGTGGCATGTGCACGCTGATTGGAACCAGCACAACGCTGCTTGTGAATGGGGAGCTCAAAAACGGGCTGACGATGTTCGAACTTGCGTGGATCGGTCTTCCCGTCACGCTCGTTGGGGTCACCTTTCTGGCACTGGGAACGCGTCGTATTCTTCCGGAGCGTCAACCCGCATTCACGTCCACTCAGGATCCACGTGAGTACACGGTTGAAATGCTCGTTGACCCGGCCAGCCCACTTGTTGGCAAGTCAATTGAGGAGGCAGGGCTCCGAAGTCTGCCAGGTGTTTACCTGATGGAAATCGACCGCAGCGGCAAAGTCCTTCCGGCCGTCGGCTCACAAACAATCCTTCAGGCAGGGGACCAACTGGTCTTTGTCGGTGTTGTGGGGTCCGTCGTGGAACTCCAAAAGATCCCTGGGCTCAAACCGGCGACCGACCAGTTGTTTAAGCTGGACGAACCACGCTCCCATCGATGCCTTGTGGAAGCCGTTGTATCGACAAGCTACCCGTTTCTCCGGCAAACAGTTCGCGAATCCCGGTTTCGTTCGACTTACAACGCCGCAATCATCGCAGTGAATCGTGATGGGGCGAGGCTGCCCGGTAAAATCGGTGACATTCGCCTGGAACCAGGTGACACACTCCTGCTGGAATCAACGCCCTCTTTTATTGAGCAGCAGAAGAACAGCCGCCACTTCTTCCTTGTCAGCGAGGTCGCTGACTCAGCCCCGGTTCGCCACGAGAAAGCCTGGGTCGCTCGTGCAATCATGGCTGCCTTTATTATCGGCGCGTCGCTGTTTTCATGGTTTGGCCAGAAGAACGCCGCGTTGCTGGCCGCACTGCCTGCCGCCCTGATGATGATTTTCTTTCGGTGCACTCGTGCAGGCGATGCCCGCAGATCCATCGACTGGAATGTCATTCTTGTGATGGGCGCCGGGCTCGGCATCGGCCAGGCCATGACCAAAAGTGGCGCAACAGAACTGATCCTGAAAGGGCTCAACAGCATCATCGATCTGACGGGAGGCGGTCACTCCGCAATGCTCGCCTGCATTTTTCTCGCAGCCGTCTGTCTGACCAACATGATCACCGCAAAAGCCGCAGCGGCACTCCTGCTTGATGTCGCCATCCAGGCTGCGAAAGCGCCCGGCATCAGCGAAAAACCATTTATTATCGCGTTGATCATTGGCTGTGCGGCCAGTTTTGCAACCCCCTTCGGCTACCAGACCAACATGATGGTCTATGGTCCGGGTGGCTATCGGTCATCGGATTATCTGCGGCTCGGTGTCCCGCTGAGCATTCTCGTCGGGATTGTGACTGTATTGCTTGTGCCGTGGGTCTGGCCCGTCAGAATCTGAGTTCAGCATGATTCGGCAGATTCTGCCGGTCTCCATTGCAGCATGAACGAGCTTCAGGCGATGAACCAGAAACCAGTCAATATAGGCGTTATTGGGATGGGGCGATTCGGTCGTCTCCATTCACAGACGATTCAGGGATTAAGTGATTGCCGTCTCACAGCGATCGTCGCCCGACGGCAGCAGAGCCTCGATGAAGCAGCAAGCCAGCTGACCGACGTTCCAGGTTTTCTGTCTATTGAAGAAGCATGTCAGCAGACTGACACGGAAGCATGGGTCATCGCTGCCTCCACATCCGAGCACGTCACTCTTGCGACCCTGCTGCTCAGGGAGGGATACAGTGTACTGCTTGAAAAACCAATCTCTGAATCACTGAGCGAAGCAGATTCCCTGGGCAACCTGGTTCGTGACGACTCGGCCAACCTGATGATCGGGCACATCGTGTTGTTCAACTCGGAGTTTCTTCAGTTGCAGGAAGAGGCTGCTCGACGAAGTCCGTTGATTCATATCTCCGCCGTGCGCCATCGCCCATCATCCATCATCGTTGACTTCCCCGGCGAGAATCCGCTGCATGCGGCCATGGTTCATGATCTGTATTGCGTGCAGGCGCTGACAGGAGGAACTGATCCCGATCAGATGAGTGCTCAGTATCTGATGACTGAAGACAGATCTGCCGTTCGTCTTGCCTGTGCACAGCTTCAATGGAACACAGGGGTGCTCGCAACTCTGTCTGCCGGCTATCTGACACCCGACGGTATGCCTCCCCGAGGCTACGACTGTCTCGAAGTATTCGGTTCCGACTGGGCAGCTCGGACTCTTCCCAACCCGCGTCCAATTCAGGTCTGGAGCGAGGCTGCCGAATGGCCTATGCCACTGGAGATTCGCGCTGGTGCGAGCCCAGCCGGGATGCTGGCTGAAGAGCTGCGATGTTTCAGTCGGGTAGTCCGAGGCACACAGCGTGTTCCGCGCGGCGCAACGTATCACGACGCGCTCCAGGTACAGCGATGGCTCGAAGAACTCCACCAGAGTGCAACGACCAGTCGCACGAGACCATAAGGCGATTCAACCTGTCCTTCGCCGTCTTGTAGCTGAAGTCGTGAGACTTCAGACAGTCTTTGGGGCAGGCATTACGGCTGCCCATCAATCGATCCCATCAATCGATAGAGCTGCAACTGCTGGATCTGAGACTCCGGGTGCTGATTCACCCAGACTGGCGGAAACAGATTCAGGAGAGTGACTTCCCCTGGAATGAAATAGAATTCACTCACAGATTGAAACCGGTATTGCGCTTCGACCCACGCATTCATCATGCCGGGTGTCCTGAGTGCATTTGGACCGAGGACCAGATACGTCGGCAGTGACTTTCCTTCATAGACGACAGCCGGAAACTCAAGATCGGCAACAGGCACCGCGGTGAATCCGGCATCGACAAGGTGCTTCAAAACTCCGGGCTCTGCGAACGTGTAGACAACGCATTCAACTTTGTCAGGGTCAGTCAGTGGAGATGTGACATCGGCAGCCGGTGCGACTCTGTCGAGAAGATCCTGAATCGCATTGTGTTCCTGCTGACCGGGCGGATCCGGATGGATGATGCCTCCATCATCGATATGAATGGCCTGTTTAGGTCGAACGAAACTCCCTTCGACGTCCTGGAGAATCGTTTGACCGAGCTGTCGAGAAGCATCCCGAAGAGAAGTTCGGTTCTCCCAAAACGATGGCATCTGCGCTCCGCCAGCCTGAAGGACCAGAACAATTACGATCACAGTGAGAGCTGATCCTGCGCCTCGGGCAAACCCCGCGAGCCGATCGTTTCGTTTCTCCACGAGTCGGCGCGACACGTTGAATGTTGCTTCGACCCACCATGCGGCTCCGCCACCGGCTGCCAGCCAGACGGCCGTTGTCAAAGGGAGCGTGAGACGCGGAAACGGCTGGTAGAGCGGAGTGGTCAACACCATTCCCAGAAAGAAGGCCGTCACAATACAGGAGCCCAGTCGTGGGTCGATCCATGCTGCCGCCCGGAATTCGGGCTCAGGCGCATGATTCTGTGTTCCGCGCAACTGCTGAACGGCAAGTGTAGGCCACAGAAATGAACCTGCGAGTCCGCCGACAGCAAGGCATGTCAGCACAGCAAAAGAGCTGATGACGCTGGCGACCAGCGCCGCCATTAAGGCGGCTCCCCAGACGCGCATCAGTGCCGCCCGCGTGGGAAGCGGCTCAAGACCTTCCGCATGCAGATTCGTTATCTGATTTTCGTTCCACGTGAAACGCACGAGCCCCAGCCATCGATGAGCACCTCCAATAGCAATTCCGAGTCCCAGGGCCGCTGCGGCCACCCAGCTGTCAAAACGGAAGTGGTAACTGAGGTGAGTCACCATATTGTCCTGCCAGTGATCGAATCCCTGCACATACCCGGAGTGATTCGCGGAAACGGACGCGTATCCTCCATGGCTCTGCAACATCCACAACCATGGACTCCAGACTGCAAAGCCAACGGCACAGGCTGCAAGATTCAAAACTACCAGTCGAGAAAACTTCAGCACTCGTCGGCCGGCGAGCAACCACCAGAACCCACTCCCGCTCACAATAATGGCAAGGGCAAGCCAACCAGTGTACTTGGTCCACCATGCAAGCCCGGCTAAGACACCAGCGGCAACCATCTGCCGGATTGAATCTCGCTGGATGGCAAAGGTCGCAGACAGGACGGAAGCAATAATCCAGAACATTGCTGAAACGTCTGTCAGAGCCATTCTGCTGAGCAGCACGTGAAGGTCGTTCATCGCCACCACAGAGGCCACGGTCAGGCCGCCAACGATTCCAAACCATGATCGCGCAGCCAGCCACATCAGGAAGACAAACCCGGATCCAAGGACAATACCAGGAACAAACGGAGCGACTCTCTCAAGACCCGGAATCCAGGATGCGGCACCAATCATCCATGACGTCATCGGAGGAGCGTAAAGATGCTTCGCCGGGTAGCCTCCGTCACCCGTATACCACTGGCTCGACGTATATACGCCTTCATCAAAATGCTCGACGGCCAGCAGATCAGTGCGCCCGGCCCTGAGGATGATTCCCGTCACGAAGATCAGACCGACAACAGTCAGTTCCTGTTTAGAGCATCGTGCGAGCAACGATCAGATTCCGAAAGGATGAAGGGAAGTGCCGGAACCAGTCGGGAACAGCACGCTGGAATCATACCGCCTGGTGATCCAGTGTGTGCTGAAACATTCGGAACGTTTGGGTTTATTGCGGGTTCGCGGCCGCCTGCTCGTCAGAATTGCCGTCACCTCGCGCACCCGCGGCCGGCGCAACAGATTCTGTGAAAGCAGATTCCTGCTCCTTCTGTTCCATCCGGACGACGACGCCGTACAGCCAACGCCCCCAAACGATGTATTGCAACCAGAAGAACAGTCCACCAAGCAGGACCGCCAGCCCGATGAACCCAATGCCGGGAAAGATCACTGTCATCAGCCCGAAGAATGCGAAAGCAAACACGAGCATCAACATCAAACCGAGCGGCACCGTGGGAACGGGGACGTCAGGTCGTTTCTGTTTGCTCGGAAGACGCGGCATTTGACCTATCCCTGAGATGCTTCCGGCAGAAGTCCAAGCTCGCCTGCGATTCCGGCCATGGCAGCAATGCAGAAGTTAATGTGCTCGTTCAGATCAACTCCCAGATCTTCGGCGCCGTTAATGATGTCATCTCGATTCACGGCGGCTGCGAATGAGGCCTGCTTCATCTTCTTACGGACACTCTTCGCCTTCATGCCTTCCAGTCGGCTCGGACGCATCAACGCACAGGCAGTGATAAATCCACACAACTCGTCACACGCATACAGGGTCTTATCAAGCAGACTTACTCGCGGACAATCCTCGAGATAGTCCGCGTGCGATTTAATCGCGTAGATGACGTCATCCGGATATCCGCGTTCAGCCAGAATAACTGATCCCTGCAGGGGATGATCCGGAGGGTTAGGCCAGCGCTCATAGTCAAAATCGTGAAGCAGACCAACTGTGGCCCACTTCTCCTCGTCCTCTCCGTGCCTGACAGCATACGCGCGGACAGCCGCTTCAACCGCCAGCATGTGGCGAATCAGGCTCTCACTGGATACGTATTCGTGAAGCAGCTTCAGATTTTGTTCTCTGGTCATGACTCTCGTATTCTGGTGCTCCAGCGGACCGACAACCAGCGAATGGATCCGGGTTTCACAGGAATCACGTTCGCTCAACGTGAACATGCCGGGGGGAATCGTGTCGATGCCGTCAGAATCAACTCAATCACGGGGAGGCTTGTTGACATGCTCACAATCGCTTTCTAGCATTCCCGTCCTGCCGCCCCAAGCGGAGGCAGAAATCACGGAGAGGTGGCAGAGTGGCCGAATGCACCGGTCTTGAAAACCGGCGTAGGGTCAAACCTACCGTGGGTTCGAATCCCACCCTCTCCGCTTTCCTTTTGCCATCAACGGCAGTCAGTGTCTTTCGTTTCCACCGTGAAGCGAAAGACATTTTCATTTGGGGGTCGTGGGGTTTTTATGGCCAAATGTCACTTCGCCATCATCCCGGCAGCGGGCAGAAGTGAACGGATGCAGGGTCCGCATAAGCTGCTTCTTCCGTGGCACAACGAATCAATCATTCAACGCGTCCTGCAGACATGGATGGACTCGAATGTCGCTCAGGTGCTGGTGGTGATTCGGGCTGATGACGCACCGCTTTCAGCACACGTTGACGAACTTAAAGGCCGTTTCACGTGGAACAGGTTAAAAATCCTGCGCCCCCAGACAGCACCTCCCGCGATGAAGGAATCAGTGTGCTGTGGACTCAGCGACCTGCAGTCTTCAGTCGCTCCCAACGACGACGACCGCTGGCTGCTCGCACCAGCTGACGTCCCATCATTATCCACCGACGTCATCGACCACGTCATCAACGTCTCAAACACAACCGACCAGATCGTAGCCGCCATGTATGGTGACCATCAGAGTCATCCGGTTTCGTTTCCGTGGCGCCTCGCTGACGACGTCAAAGAGCTGCCAGCAGAATCTGGTATCAACTCTTTGCTCGGAACTCATGTCGTTGAACACGTCCGGCTTCCACACGAACTCTATCCGGGCGACATCGATACGCCGGGCGAATACGAATCTGCATTGAGGGCGTTCCGGCGAGAGTAGGCTGCGATCGTACGACGCACTTCCAGTCCGTCACTCCTGTCCGGTTCGTGCGGCATCGGCGACAGGACCATTCGCACTGCGGATCTGCGTAATCGTATTGTCGCAGACGGGAAGTCCGTCGTACTGCGCCAACATAATATCGCGCCGCTGCTGGAATCAGAATTGCTTGGTCTTCTGGTCCACGATCCTGAGACGATCGCGTTCCTGAATCAACTGAGCCAACACACTCACGGCAATCTCAGGCGGTGTGTTATTGCCCATTGGCAGCCCCATTGGACAAAAGAACGCCTGTTGCTGCTGTTCATTGAAGCCAGCCTGTGCAAGATCTCGCCGCAGGACTCTTGCCTTCTGCTGACTGCCCAGCACGCCGACGTACGGCGGCTCAATCGTGCGCAATATCTCCTGCAGAACGGGTAAATCAGTCGCATGCCCCTGCGTCATCAGCACAAAAAAACTGGCAGAGTCCAGTTGTTCCAGGACATCCGGAAGACTGGTCGCATGAATCTTTGTAAGTCGATCGTGACCAGACAGGCGGTCAAGCCAGTCCTCGCGCTGATCCACACACGTGACTCGACATTCCAGTTTCAGCAGCATGGGGACCAGTGCCTGGGCAATATGCCCAGCACCGTAGACCACAACCTTCCAGTCACTGCATTGGTGCACTTCGAACAGGAAACTAACTTCGCCACCGCACGTCATCCCAATGTCAGTCTGCAGATTCCACGTCACATGGACACAGGACTTGCGAGTCCCTTCTCGCAACAGTTCCGATGCGTACCGAATAACAGCCGCTTCAACCCGACCTCCTCCAACAGTGCCATGATACGGCCCACCCGCGCAAACAACCACCTTAGCACCCGGAACCTGAGGTGCACTGCCGCACATAGAGGTCAGAGTCACAACCACAAACGGTGTCCCGGCAGCAAGCAACTGCCTGATCGCCTGCCAGTGAGAATGGATGTCAAACGCCATGGTTCACACCTGACTTAAGTGGGCTCAGGCAGTTTCCTCAGCCATATCCTGCAGCACCGAAATCACCACGTCCAGGCCTTCTTCGAGGTCGCCTCGAGTAATATTCAGAGCGGGCAGCAGTCGCACAACGGTATCCTGCGTCGCATTCAACAGGACTCCTTTTTCCATCGCTTTGCCAACCGCGGGACCGCTGGGAATATTAAGATCGATGCCGATCATCAT
This sequence comes from uncultured Planctomycetaceae bacterium, assembly GCA_913031625.1. GTDB lineage: Bacteria > Planctomycetota > Planctomycetia > Planctomycetales > Planctomycetaceae > Fuerstiella. Next base: position 50,782 of record CAJWGB010000006.1, read on the forward strand.
TCCGCAGATCCGCAGCTCGCGAATAATGGGCAGCGTTTCCCGAACTCCTTCGAGTCGCTCGCGCACATAGTCCGCATTATCCTTTACGTTCTGAAGCAGTCCTTCCCGCTCAATTGCCTCTCCGGTGGCAAGCCCTGCCGCCATCGCGAGTGAATTCCCTCCGAATGTGCTCGCATGCATCCCGGGGCGCAGATCGCCGGCATACTCATCGCGAGTAATAAGAGCACCGCAGGCCACTCCGCCGGCCAGTCCCTTCGCCATCGTCAGCACGTCCGGCTGGACGCCGAACTGCTGATAGCCAAACCACTCTCCGGTCCGCCCCATGCCGGTCTGGACTTCGTCAAAGACAAGCAGCAAACCGTGTGCGTCACACAGGTTTCTCAGCCCCTGCAGGAATTCAACATCCGGAATCCTTACTCCGCCCTCCCCCTGGACGGGTTCGATCATGATTGCACAGGTTTCATCATCAATCAGCGTCTCAACGCCCTCGAGATCCCCCATCGCCGCATAGCGAAACCCGGCCATCAGCGGCCCAAGTCCTTCGTGATACTTGGGTTGCGCGGTCGCGGTCAACGCACCAAAAGTACGTCCATGGAAACCTCTCTCAAAGGTAATCATGCGGTATCGACCCGCGGCAGCACCGTGGAGACGAGCAAGTTTGATGGCCGCTTCGTTGGCTTCCGCCCCACTATTACAGAAAAACGCCTTCCCAAAGCTCCTCGAACACAGAAACTCCGCAAACCTCCCCTGCTGCTCAATATACCAAGTGTTAGGCACATGAATCAGGCGGGAAACCTGTTCCTGAATGGCCTCCACCAAACCAACATGGGAGTAGCCAAGAATGTTGCAGCCCCAGCCAGGAAACAGATCCAGAAAGCTGCGACCTTCAGCGTCCCATACGCGTGACCCTTCCCCGCGAACCAGAGACACGGGATACCGTCCGTAATTGGGGATCACATACTGATCAAACAGAGAAATGGTGGACTGACTGTCCATGGCTGCTGGCACGCTCATTTCAGAGACTGTCTCGCTGGAATAGGATTTAGACAGGAACCGGTCTTAAAACCAGCCCTGCCTGCGGAGCAAATCGGATTGGGGACTGTTTCTGACCACATCGTACTGTCGTCTCACCGCTTCAGCGACCTGCGGACACGAATTCTGACGAGCGGTTCAACATGGCCGCACCAATTCCGGCTTTTGGGTGGACATGACGAAGATCTGGAAACCGTTCTGAGGCATCCGGCAGCACTTTTCTATGTCGTGTAGCCCGTGTATCCTGGAAGCAGCATTCAACCACATCCAGACTGCCCGCTGTTCAAGTTCGCGCCCGTGACACTCCCATTTCGCCCAGCTGTCAATCAAATGAGAGGCTACGTTCCCGGTGAACAGCCTCAGGACGACGGTTGGACCAAGCTGAACACCAACGAAAATCCATACCCGCCGTCTCCAAAAGTTGTCGAGGCAATTCAGGCAGCCGCGACCGGGCGGCTCAATATTTACCCGGACGCCACTGCGACTGAATTTCGCGAGGCCGCAGCGGAATTGTTTGGAGTCACCCCGGACTGGATCCTCGCTGGAAATGGCAGTGATGAGAACCTCACTATCCTGATCCGCAGCTTCTGTGACCCGGGCAGTCAAATCGTTTACCCGTACCCCAGCTACGTTCTCTACGAATCGCTCGCCGCGATTCAGGGGTGCAGCGTCAGCCGGTTACTCCTGCGAGCAGACTTGTCATGGGACAGCAGTGAAGCGGCTGAGCTTTCTGAAGCTGCTCGACTTGTCTTCGTTCCGAATCCCAATTCACCAACCGGAAACCTCTGGTCGGCTGACGAGCTGCAGCAACTGCTGCCACGAGATGGGATTCTCGTTCTGGACGAAGCGTACGCCGACTTTGCCGATAGTCCGCACTCCGGAGAACTACTGCGTGAAGAACGATTTGCCCAGCGCATGGTTGTAACCAGGACATTCAGCAAGTCGTACAGCCTCGCCGGTATTCGATTCGGATTTAGTGTTGCCGACCCGGAACTGACAGGCGGCATGCACAAAGTCCGAGACAGCTACAACTGTGATGCGGTGGCCACGGCAGCCGCAACAGCCGCCATTAGAGACCAGGACTGGATGCTTGCAAATCGAAGAAAGGTCCTCGCGACTCGAGTTCGACTTGCCACAGCACTGGCTGAACTGGGATTCAATGTTACGCCCAGCCAGGCAAATTTCATCTGGTGCCAGCACCCATCCGGTCGTCATCAGCAGATCTATGAAGCACTGAAGGAACGGAAGATTCTGGTTCGTTTTATGCAGTTTGCAGGTGTGCGGGCGGAAAGCGGACTGGATGATGGATTGAGAATTACTGTGGGTACCGACGAGCAAACTGATCTGTTGCTCGCCGCTCTGACAACAATCATGCCGGAACAGACGTAAGGAAAGATCATGCCGCAAGTGCTGCTGACGCTCATCCTGGTACTCACCGTTTCCGAGGCATCTGCGGAAGACGAACTCCAGTGTCTCACTCCCGAGGAGCAGCAAAAGTACCAGTTGTACAGGCAGCTCCAGGAACAGGCATACGCCGCCCTGAACCGACGTGAGGCAGTCTTCGAGGAGTTGAAGTCTCCAGATCAGATCGTTGCACGGCAGAAGAAGCTACGGGAGTTCTTTCTCCAGCAACTGGGTGGCCTGCCAGAGCGAACTGCTATTAACGCCCGAACCGTTCGGACGATTCCCTGCGACGGATATCGCATTGAGTGTGTCATTTTTGACAGCCAGCCTGGCCATCGAATCACGGCAAACCTTTACCTTCCGGATGCGGACGGGCCGGTCCCTGGAGTTGTCGTTTCCAGTGGCCACAGCCGGACCGCGAAGACTGCAGACTACAACCAGCGATTCGGCATCATGATGGCCACACACGGGATGGCCGCATTGTGTTTTGATCCAATCGGCCAGGGAGAACGCAGTCAGATTCTCAATGAAGACGGCCAAAACCGGTTTGCAGGCACAACGACCGAACATTTCCTCGTAGGTGTGGGCTCAATCCTGACTGGACGTAACACGGCACGTTACCGAGTCTGGGACGCAATGCGTGCCATCGACTACATCACGAGTCGCCCGGAGGTAGACGGTTCAAAGATCGGATTCACTGGCTGTTCCGGAGGAGGAACAGTTACCAGCTATGTCATGGCGCTGGACGACCGCATCATGTGTGCTGCTCCCGCCTGCTATCTCACGACGTTTCGGCATCTTATCAGTTCCATCGGGCCACAGGACGCAGAACAAAACATCTGCGGTCAGCTGAAGTTTGGAATGGATCATCCGGACTACATCCTGATGCGCGCTCCATCACCGACTCTGATCAGTGCGACGACGGGCGACTATTTCAGCATCGCCGGGGCATGGGAGAATTTCCGTCAGAACAAGCGGATCTTCGGGCAACTGGGTCATCCCGAACGAATGGACCTTGTGGAAGCCGAGGGCAAACACGGTGTGCAGCCTCAGAACCTGGCATCAATCTGCCACTGGATGAAACGCTGGCTCAGGGATGACGATTCGCCCGTCCAGGCACACTTCCCAAAGACGAGGCCTCCGGAAGAACTTCTTTGTACCGCCTCCGGGCAGGTTGCGGAACTCCCGGGTGAAAAGACGGTATTCGATCTCAATGCAGAATTTGCGGCAGCACTGCAGAGCCGGCGCAAGACACTGCACGAAGAAAAGTCGGACGATGAAATTCGATCACTAATCCGAGACGTTCTCCGTCTTCCGGCTGAGGACGCACCACCCCGCTTTACAGATCTCGGACGAGTCAGCCGCGAAGACTATCACATCGATCGACTCACTCTTCAGACGAAGGACGGACTGATTGGCGGGCTGACATTTCATCCACCATCACCGCAGGATGATGCCTGTCTCTATCTGTCCGAGAACGGAAGATTGGGGGACACTGGTAACGGCGGTCCGGTTTTGACCAGAGTCTTCGATGAAGCGCTTGCCGTCGTAACCGTCGACCTGCGTGGGCAGGGTGAAACAGCGGCGGGTGAGCAGGATGCACTGCTGACAGACTGGAAGACTTTCTTTCTTGCTTATCTGCTGGATCGTCCGTTAACGGGTCTTCGAGTTCAGGATGCGATCGCGTCAGCGGACTTCGTGGCGTTCTACGAGAAGAAACGCACCAAACCTCGAAATGTCCATCTTGTCGCCACCGGACGAGCTGCGATCATTGCCCTTCACGCCGCGGCACTGCGACCAGAGCTCTTCGAAACCGTCACACTTCGAAACTGCCCAAAATCATGGACAGAGATGGTGAGTGACCCGATTCCGGGAGGCCAGCTGGATGCCGTTGTGCACGGTGCTCTGAAAGTCTACGACCTTCCGGATCTTGTCAGACTCGCCGGCAAAACAAAGGTGAGATTTACCGACGATGAATAACCGGCTGAACATTAAGAGTAGCCTGCCGATTCTGCTGAGTACATGGTGTCTGTCCTGCGAAGCTCCGGCAGATGAATCATCACAGGCAGACACGAACGCCAGTCCTGTCACAGTCATTCGTCTGCAGGGCGACTCCATGCCACCACTTGCGGGAGCAGTCCGTGCCGAAGCAGCTGACGGTTCGGTGCTGATCGAAACAGCTGACAGCGTTCTGCATCTCATCAAGCCGGTTGATATCGCGGCCCGATCATCGACGACTGACACGTTCAGGCACCTTGATCGAAAGCAAATGGCAGCGCAGCTGCTCCGAAAGACCGGAAACGGATTTCGAATTGAATTTGGTGATAATCACATCGTCTGTTCAGATGCATCTGAGCTGTTTACTCAATACTGCGTCCGGCTGCTGAACAAGACCACGGCTGAGTATTCAAGATTCTTCGCCGACTCAGAAACTCCACCCCGGATAATGCCGGACAACATGTCTGTTATTCTATTTCGCACTCAATCCGAATTTCAGGCCTACGCTCAGAAACAGCATCCTGATACAGACTTCTCCGACGTTCCAGGATATTACTCCGTCCGTGACAATCAGATGCTGATCGCTGCCGCAGCCGGCGATCGAGATTATCGCGGTGCGGGCGACGTTTTGAGAAAGCTGAAGAGCCGTCTGCGACTGGTGGAAACGGTGGTCCACGAAGCCGTTCATCAACTGGCGTTCAATTCGGGCCTGCAGACTCGATATGCAGACACTCCGGTCTGGCTATCTGAAGGGTTGGCCGTCTATTTTGAACGTGCAAGCGGAACAGGGCAGACACTCTGGATTCGCCCAGGGGGAGTCAGCCGAATTCATCTGCGAGGTTTTAAGGCGGCGGCAGCATCAGACCATCTGGCGGTTCCCCTCGCTGATCTTTTCTCATCTGACAACGCATTTGGAACAAATCCGGCAGCTGCCTATGCCGAGAGCTGGGCGGTCATCTACTTCCTTGCCCGACGAGATCGTGCCGCTCTTGACAGACTGCTGAAGTCAATGCCCACTACTCCGATGGGGAAACTGGCCCCTCAACAGCGACTTAAACTGATCCAGGACGCAACGGGCCGGAGTATTGAGGACCTTGAAAAGGAAGTACTTCGGTATATGAAGACTGTGCGTCAGCGTTAGCTTTCAGGCGTCAAAGTCAGCCAGTTCGGTACAGGCTGACCGCCAGAATCGTCAGAAATACCCTGACAGCTGGCTGATCGAAAGACCCTGAAACGACAGAAACTCACTCATTGACCGTCTGACTTTCACGTTCTATTTTTGCACGTCTTCTCGGCGATTCGGCCACCGCTACATTCCTTCGACAGTCAGACACAAGTCAATCGATGACACAACAGCCTCCCGCCAAGCCCCCGGAGAAACCGGGCACCGCTCCTGAAAAGGGATCCAACAACGGACTTTGGTACATCCTGGTAATCGGCGTCATCTCAGTCGTCGTACTATCGACCTTCGGTGGTAACGGCAGTGACGAGGAAATCAGCCTCTCCGAGTTCCGTGAGCAGTTGGGATCCGGGGAACTGAATCAAAGCAATGTGCATGACCTGATCTTTGGCCCCACCCGGCTTTCGTGGCAGTCGAAGTCAAAGGCAGACATTGAGAAAGGCGCGGAGTCAGAACGTCACTACGTGAGTATCCTTGGTATCGGCAGTGAGGCGCGTCTCGAACTGCAGCACCTGCTGGACAACCCGACGGGAGAAAGAGACGAGGACGATGACGAAGCCGCTACGGATGCCATTGCATGGACTGGCGGCCAGGAGCCATCTCAATGGTCCGGGCTGGTAGCCATGCTCATCTTCCCGGTCCTTATTATCACGCTGATCTTCTTCATGCTTCGCCGACTTGGTGGAGCAGGATCCGCAATGTCGTTCGGTCGCAGTCGCGGTCGACTGTACGCTCAGGATGATGTGGGAGTGACATTTGATGACGTCGCCGGGATCGAAGAAGCCGTCGAGGAACTTCGGGAAGTCGTTGAATTTCTGCGGACACCTCAAAAATATCAGTCACTCGGCGGACGGATTCCACGCGGCGTGTTGCTGGTGGGACCGCCCGGAACCGGTAAAACAATGCTTGCCAAGGCTGTGGCCGGCGAAGCAGACGTACCGTTCTTCGGGCTGTCCGGTTCGGACTTTGTTGAAATGTATGTCGGTGTGGGTGCTGCCCGTGTCAGAGACATGTTTCAACAGGCACTCCAGCGATCACCTGCAATCATCTTCATCGATGAGCTGGATGCACTCGGGAAGATCAGGGGCAGCGGTGCGCCTGGCGGTCACGACGAACGAGAGCAGACCCTCAATGCGTTGCTCGTGGAAATGGACGGGTTCGGCACTGATCACAGTGTCATTGTCATGGCCGCAACGAATCGGCCTGAGACACTGGACCCCGCCCTGCTCCGCCCCGGTCGATTTGACCGACACGTCCTGGTAGATCGACCGGACATCAAGGGCCGCGAACAGATCCTCAAGGTGCACACTCAGAAAGTGAAAGTCGGCAACGGGGTCGATCTTCAGCGACTGGCACGGCTGACCCCCGGGTTTGTTGGCGCTGATCTCGCCAATCTGGTCAACGAGGCAGCTCTGCTGTCGGCTCGTCGCGGAGACAAATCCGTCACCATGGAAGCATTCGAAGACGGTATCGAACGCGTAATGGCAGGGCTGGAGAAGACATCGCGAATCATCGTCGAAGACGTTAAGCGACGTGTCGCCACACATGAGTGTGGTCATGCACTCGTCGCAGCCAGTCTTCCAAACACGGACCCGGTGCACAAGATTTCAATCATCCCCCGCGGAATGGGAGCACTGGGATATATGCTGCAGGTTCCCGAGAATGAACGGGAGCTGATGACTCAGGCTGAACTGGAGAGTCGCATTGCCGTGTTGCTGGGTGGAATCGCATCCGAACAGATCGTCTACAGCGAGACTTCCACCGGTGCACAAAATGATCTGCAACGAGCCACTGACATGGCGCGAAGAATGGTCACTGAGTTTGGCATGAGCCCTCGACTCGGGCGAATGTTCTACAGTGAGTCTGCTTCCTCACCATTTCTCGATGGTGGCGCACAAATCCGTGAGTCCATTCACTCAGAGGAAACCATTCGCGAAATCGACCTCGAAGTGAAACGCATTGTTGATGAAGCATACCGATGTGCTTATGAAGTCCTCACTGCGCGAAGGACGATTCTGGATCTTCTGAGTGCTGAGTTGTTTGAGAAGGAAACAATGTCGGCTGACCAAATGCACGAGATCATCAATCAACATTGTGAGTCACCGAGGATCGTCCCGGGGACTGCAGCTGCAATGGCGTCTCCTGAGGAACCGACGAACGACTCAGACAGCCAGAACGAATCCGCAGCGGAAGGCTCGTAGCAACAGTGCGGCGACGCAGCTGCCTCAACAATCAGTGCATCTGAGAGAGAATCAGTCCTGAGTTACTGTCCGTCTGCCTGACGTAACTTCATTTTCTTTGGCGGGCAAGGTCGTGCTGCACTCTTTGCGGCCGCCGTTCACGGAGCCGAGCTGCAGACCAGCCGTCGATTCGGCAGATTCTGCCGATTTCTGCGGAAAGCGACCAGCCGAGTATGGGTTGGCGCTGTCTGACGCGGCGGCTCACGTTGACCATTTTTCCCGGAATCCCGGAAGATACGAGGCTCTCTCTCGTTCCTCTCTCCTGCGCCTCGTGCTGTGTTCTGCCGCACGTCAGCGCTGATCCAATCGGATGGCGTCATCATGACGAAGACTGCCCTTCTTTCAGCATGCCTGCTCACTCTGGTATGCGGATGCAGCACCTCACTCTTCAATTCCACCGCCATGGAAGCACGCGTCGTGCAGCAGTTTGCAGACGCTGTCACTGAAGAGAACGAATCAGCCCTTCGCCTCATCACGTCGACGCGATTCGAAGAGAAGGCAATGTCCTCAGAGGATGCGCTCACCGACCTCCGCGTCGTCAATCTCCCGACCGGAGATCTGTCTGTCGTCGAAGTTGACGACAGCGAAGATGACGTGAGAAAGGTAGTCGTGAAGGAAGAGGGCGGAACGAAGTATCAGATCCAGCTCGTGAGAGATAACACCAAAGGATATTGGGTCGTCGATGACGTCATCACACGCCAGAACAACCGTGGGACTCGAGTTGCCCGGTCGACCCTTGAAGTGATGGACCTGATGATGACGCTGAGGCAGTTCCTGGAAGTCTGGAAGGATGGATCTCGCGACGAAATCCTCTCGATGACGTCGCCCGAACTGACGGCCGTCCTTTCCCCACTTCCGGATGAATGGCTGACTGCACTGACAGGCAGAGTCGCATCCGTCTATGAAGACGGAATGGCTCGCAAGCCGGAAGCAAACCTCACGGACGATAGCGCAGTCGTCAAACTCCCAGCGCGCAGCGGCCACCTGCTAATGAAGATCATACGTTCGAATGAAGGGTGGCAGGTCGATGATGTCGAAGTCCACAGGCGGAGAGACGATGGTCATCCGGGGTCAGTCCAGCGTCAGGCAGACGCGATTAATTCCGTGAATGCGTTTCTCACGGCCTACAGGAATCGAGACCGTGACATCCTGAAGAAGGTCACTGACAAAGAACTCTACGAAACCAGCCTGAGTTCAGCTGACCTCTCTCTGGTCAGCCTGGCTAATCCAGAAGACGTGCCGGCTGAGTTTGACATTAGAGCATACGAAGATCGCCTGACCTTCATGTTGCCACATGACGGAGAAATTCTGCGAATGGATCTGCGGGAACGGAGTGCCGACGAGCGAATAGACGAGTCGGGAACACGATTCGTTGTTAACGAGGTCATCCTTTACAACAAGTCGACGCAGGGGCAGAGGAGCCTGTCTTCCGTCTTTACTGCTCCAACCCGCGCAGCAGTCTTCCTCAAGGCACTTGAGGAAGGAAATCACCAGATGCTCCGCTTTATGTCATCGCAGGAATTCTCAAAGGGCACCTGGAATCGCATCGCACCCGAAGTGGTACAGGGCCTGCATCGACCAGCCTTCAGGACTGCGGGGATGAAGATGACTCAAAGTCAGACTTTGGGTGACCGGACGGATCTGGACTTCCGGGATTCCAGGGGCAACGTAATTACCTGCCGGATGTCTCGCGACACATCTGGTTTGAAAGTGGAGGACGTTCAGTACCCTGGTAAAGACGGGCAAATCACATCGCTCAGGACTCAGCTCACATTGCAGATTCCTGTTCTGGAATTTGTAAATGCGTGGCAACGAGGAGACTTTGCTCTGTTGCAGAAAGCCAGTTCCTCCGAATTCAACCGGCTCGTCTGGACACACCTGGAACGAGTGCCAGCCAGCTACCCAACGCTGGCGAGACAACTCTCTGCCCCGATCGAAGATGCTCATGTCACCCAGGAAAGAGCGACTGTAAAACTGAAACAGACACCTCAGGGCCGTACCACTGTACGACTGGTCATGGAACATGACTTCTGGGTCGTGGACGAATTGACCACTGAGACAACCGACGGCCGCATGACCGTTGTTCGAGATGACCTGCGTCGACAGATCGCACAACACCTGCAGGGTCGCTCATTCTCAGTCCGTCATCAGGACGATGGCGTGGCACGCATTTCGACCGTGGAATCAACTCCTCGCAACACAACTCAGTCAGGCCTCACACGCCACGAAGGCAGCGTCACTCAGGCAGTTCACTCATCTGATCCAACGGAAGATCCACGGGTGCAATCAGCACTGCACACATTCGACAGTCTCGTCGATGACAAGCGATCGTTGCCCGGCAGCTCTTCAGCAGGAGGTTCCGGGGTTGAGGTCTTCGGCCCTGAAGCAGAAAGACTCAGGAAGCAGTATGCAGGTGCTCCGAGAGCAATCGCCCCACGAATGAGCCTGGGAACACCGATTGACATGACGGAGGACAAACCCGGAACCCAAAGTCCGGGTCGCCAGATACCCGCATCAGAGCGGAGTCCTACAGCCCCGACTCGACCTTCACAACGATCGCCGGAAGAGGAGAATTTGAGCAAACTGCCCAGTGCCAAACCTCCGGAGTTCGGTGCGGTCCGGGATGCAACCCCCGAGGAAGAAGCGGAGTTACTTGGTGGCTCCTTTGACGTATTTGGTCCGGGGATGAACCCGAATCCCAAACGCCGCCCCCGTCATATGAGCGCCCCGAAAGACGAAGACCTGCAGTACTTCGGCCCGGACCAGGGAGCTCTCAACAGTAAAAGCAGGCCGAAACGTTCCCTGCCAGCCCAAACGACGCGTCGACGCGAGCCTGCTGATAATCCGATTGAATTCGAATAGCTCGAGCATCGAGCCATCTGCGGGAACGATGATTTTCCAGGGTGGAAGATCTGCGTGGTCCCCTGTTCAGAATTCGGCCGCACTTCTATACTCGCAGCAGATCTGAGCGAATAGCACAGATCTGGCGTGCACCGCGTCGCTCTGACTTGTATCACAATTGGAACAGGCCGAACCGAGAATGTCAGCCGCAGAACCAAAACTCAGCAAACTCGAGCACCTCAAGGAAGGCAGCTGTCAGCTGCGAGGAACCATCGCCGACGAGTTGCTGAACGACGACCCGCAGTTTAGTGGTGACGCAGCGCAGCTGCTGAAACACCACGGAAGTTATCTGCAGGACGATCGGGACATCCGCAAACAGAAGAATGACGATGGCACGAAAAAGGAAAAAGCCTATTCGTGTATGGTTCGCACAAGGATCCCGGGGGGACGGGTGACGGCAGCTCAGTTTCTTGCGGAACTGGATCTCTGCGACAGGCTGGGGAACGGAACTGTTCGCATCACATCCCGTCAGGGATTCCAGCTGCATGGTGTACTGAAATCCGACATCAAAGAGACAATTCAGGCGATCAATGAATCCAAGCTGACAACCTTTGCTGCCTGCGGAGATGTAAATCGCAATGTCATGTGCTGTCCGGCCCCATACCGGAACAACAAAGTGCATGACCAGATGCAGGAACTGTCACAGGAAATCGCGGACCACTTCAAACCGAAAACAACAGCGTATTTTGACATCTGGCTGACCGACGAGGACGGCGAGAAGACGAACGCCACAGAATTCACTGCGGTTGAAGAACCGATTTACGGCGAACGCTATCTGCCCCGTAAATTCAAGATGGCGATTGCCGAACCATCCGACAACTGCGTCGATGTCTACACACAGGATCTCGGCCTGCTGGCAATTGTCGAGAACGATGAGATCACCGGCTACAACGTTATCGTCGGCGGTGGAATGGGCCGCACTCCGTCAGTTAAGACGACCTTTGCACGCACTGGTGACCGGATGACATTCGTAACTCCGGAACAGGTTATTCCTGTCGCCGAAGCGATCGTGAAAGTCCAGCGGGACTATGGCAATCGTGAAGATCGCAAGCACGCCAGAATGAAGTACCTGCTTCGGGACTGGGGAGTTGAAAAGTTCAAAGAGAAAGTCGAAGAGTACTACGGCAGCAGTCTCCCTGACCCACATCCATCCGACGTAACGGGAGTGGAGGACCATATTGGCTGGCATGAGCAGGGAGACGGAAAGCTGTTCCTTGGGATCAACGTGGAGAATGGCCGTCTGAAAGATGAAGGCGACCTCCAGCTTAAGGCGGGACTCCGTGCAATCCTCACCAGATATGGAATGGACACACGACTGACAGCGCTTCAGAGTGTGATACTCTGTGACATTGAACCAGGTGACAAAGATGACATCGATGCTCTGCTCAAAGAATACGGCATCAAGTCAGCCGAAGAATTGTCATTGATTCGACGCTATTCAATCGCCTGCCCAGCCTATCCTACGTGTGGCCTTTCCATCACTGAGTCAGAGCGGGCTCTGCCTGGCATTATCGACCGGTTGGAAGTCGAGTTGGCAAAACATGCATTGTCGTCAGAAAAGGTGGCAGTCCACATGACGGGCTGTCCAAATGGCTGTGCCCGACCGTATACGCCCGACATCGGACTGGTCGGCAAAGCAGTTGGCAAATACACCGTGTTCCTCGGGGGCAACCCGGAAGGAACACGTGTGGGCTTTGTCTTCAGGGACATGGTCCCGGGTGATGAAATCGCAACCACACTTTCACCTCTCTTCGCCGCATGGAAGGCGGACCGAGCAGACGGTGAATCCTTCGGTGATTACTGTGCACGAGTCGGTCAGGAAGCCCTCGAAACGCTGGCTGGCTGATCAGGTGGCACTTTATGTTAGAGGAAACCGGCCGAGAGAGTTCGGCTGAATCCGGGCTACAGACGCCCGTGCAGTTTGTCCCATGCGTCGGCCCCGGTCGCGCGGCGCTTCTGGAGAAGCTCGGCATCCGCACGGCATTCGACCTGCTCATGCATGTGCCCGGCAGCGTCAATGACTTCAGCGACATGCGGAGTCCTGAAAAGCTTGAAGCGGAGATCGATCAGTCAGTTCATGGCACAGTCGTGGACCGTGACTACCGCCAGTTAAAGGGTGGTCGCACGATGGTCGGCATCCTGCTGGATTGCGAGGGCAACTACGTTCGCGGAACCTGGTTTAACCAGCCATGGATGCTCAAGAAGTTTCGCGATGGTGACCATGTCATCTTCAGCGGCAAACCCAGGCGACGGTCCGGTCGCTGGGAATTTGGTCACCCGCGGATTCATTGGCTCGACGATGAGCAGGTCGAAGATATCGATGGAGCAGTTAGCGTATTGCCACGGTACCGACTCACCGAAGGCATCAAGATGGATGCAATGCGTCGCATGACTCGGGCAGCTGTCGAGCGATTTGCCGACCTGATGGTCGAGCCACTGCCTGAGTACTATCGGAAGCACCACGAACTTCCTGATGCGCCTACAGCGATGCGGTGGCTGCACACGCCGGAGTCGAAGACTCAGTTTGACGCCGGCCGGCGACGTGTCATTCTGGACGACCTGTTCGAGTTTCAGCTTGGACTTGCGCTGCGACGTCGATTCTGGGGGGCGCGTGCCACTGCATGGAGTATCCCCGTGAGTGCCAAGGTCGATGCGCGAATCCGCCGGCTGTTTGCATTCCGATTCACAAAGGGTCAGGACGCGGCGATTAAGGACCTCAAAGAGGACCTCGAACTGACGCAGCCCATGCACAGACTGCTGCAGGCAGATGTTGGCGCGGGGAAAACAGTGATCGCAATCTATGCACTGCTGGCAGCCGTGGCTGCCGGATACCAGGCGGTCCTGATGGCGCCCACGGAAGTCCTTGCCAGTCAGCACTGGGAGACTCTTCAGGAGCTGCTTGTAAACAGCCGGGTCAAAAGCGGGTTCCTTGTGGGTGGTCTCTCAGCAGCACAGCGCAGAGACCTGCTGGCGGACATTCAGTCTGGCGCCTGCCAGATCATTGTCGGGACTCAGGCAGTCATTCAGGACACAGTGAAGTTTCGCAACCTTGCGGTAGCCATCATTGACGAACAGCATCGCTTCGGCGTGCGGCAGCGAGCTGCGTTTGGAAGTACGGAAGAGTCATCGGCCATGCAGCCTCATGTGCTCGTCATGACCGCCACTCCGATTCCCCGCAGCCTCTGTCTGACTCGATTCGGTGACCTCGACATTTCGACGATTCGCGAATTACCACCAGGACGACAGAAGGTGATCACCAGCCTGATTCAGGAAAAGAAAGAACTGCAGCGGTGTTGGGAATTCGTACTCGGACAGGTCCGAAACGGACGACAGGCATATGTTGTCTGCCCACGGGTGGAAGGACAGACAGATGAAGATGACGCAGCCGCAGAATCAGTCTTTGAGAGACTGCAACAGAGTGAATTGAAGGGTGTCCGTGTCGGCCTGCTTCATGGGCGCATGGATCGAGGGGTGCGACATGAGTTGATGGATCAGTTTCGGGACCGTGAGATCGATGTACTTGTCAGCACAACAGTGATCGAAGTCGGTGTCAATGTTCCCAACGCCACCGTCATGGTCATTCAACAGGCCGAGCGGTTCGGACTGGCACAGCTCCATCAGTTGCGTGGGCGAATCTGCCGCGGGCAGTTTCAGGGGTATTGTTTTCTGCTGTCCGATTCAGAAACTCCGGAAGCAACCGAGCGTCTGGAAGCGGTGACGGAGTCCAGCGACGGATTCCAATTGGCAGAACGAGACGCGGAGATCCGCGGCCCGGGAGATGTTCTGGGAACTCGTCAGAGTGGAGCGATGCCACTGCGTGTCGCAGACCCGGTTCGCGATCTGAGCACTCTGCAGGTCGCCCGACGCATGGCCCATGACCTTGTGCGGACCGGCGACTTCGATTCGAAAGAGTATGCTGTCCTGAAACGAATGGTAATTGACCGTTTCGCCGATGTCCTCGACCTGCCTCAGACTGGCTGATTAAAAGGCATAAAACGCACCGTACCTTGCCCCCGTGCAGATCAGCCGTTCGGTCTCTCCAGGACCGCCTGCGAGAGAACTACCTTTTCGGTTGATTCCACGGCATTTTTGCCAGCAACATGCCCATGCCACAGGAGTCTGTGATCCCGGCAAACAGAAGGCCTGCGCCAACGAACCAGGCGAAACCGGTCCATGCCGGGTGGAATGCCCAACCAAACAGAACACTGACCGAAACAGTCGCTCCCGCTGCGACCCGCACCTGACGGTCGAGCGACATGGACTTCTCACCACGAAGCACCGGGAGTCCCTGAGACTTCCACTCCTGTGTGCCTCCTTCGACGTTGACGACATTTGTCTGACCCGCAGAGATAAGCTTCTGGCAGGCCTGCCGACTTCGGCTGCCGGAACGACATATTAAATAAAGACGCCGATCAGGATCCCCATACGCTTTCAGGTCAGCGGGATCGAGCATATCAAGGGGTATGTTGCGAGCTCCCTCCGCATGAACCTCCCGGTATTCAACCGGAGTCCGCACGTCGATGAGCTCAGCTGACTGATCTTCTTTCAGCTGTTCTCGGACCTGCTCGGGTGGTGCGCTGTCGATCGAAAGCGTGTCTGTCATAATTCACCTGTCTGTGAGAAGCATCAGGTTAACATTCTGCGAGCCGGAATTGCAGAGTGCTGCCACTGATTGAACACCGAGATCACCAAATGCAGAAGTACCGAACGGACAAAACGTGGGAATGGAATCTCCAAAATGCTCCTGCACCGGTCCAGGTTGACACTGTGCCATCCCTGAATGGCAGGTGGAACTGGTGCGGCATCCCTGTGCGTTCGCCAATGGGTATCTCTGCGGGACCGCTGCTTAACAGTGGCTGGATCCTGCAATACGCTGCAGCCGGGTTCGACATCCTTGTGTACAAGACAGTTCGCAGCGTAGCCAGGGCCTGCTATGACCTGCCCAATCTTGTCCCGGTGGAAGTCTCGTCGCTCAAGGAGGCAGGTTCCATCGTCCCTGAGAAAAGTGAGATGTCCGGTAGTTGGGCCGTTTCCTTTGGAATGCCATCAGTCACCCCGGAAGCATGGCAGAAAGACATTCAGCGGACCAAATCAATGCTGGCGTCCGGACAGGTTCTGGTAGTTTCTGTGGTGGCGACAGCTGCCCCTTCCCTCGAAGGCGAGGCCGCGCTCGAACAGCTTGCCGATGACTTCGCGGATTGCGCCAGGCTGGCGATGGACGCCGGCGCTGATGGAATTGAAGCCAATTTCTCCTGCCCGAACGTAGACACAGCGGATGGGCAACTTTATCAACACCCACGTTCAGCAGCGCGAGTCACTGAACGAATTCGCAACGCAATCAGCACCGCTCCTCTGGTTCTCAAGATTGGCAGAGTAGAAACCCGACAGGCGGCAGAATCCCTTGTGCTCGCCACCTCACAGTTTATCAACGGGATGGCGATGACCAATTCCATCTCGGCACATGTCCGCTGTGGAAACGGACAGCTGCTCTTTGATGGACAGCAACGTGGCATTTGTGGAGATGCAACTCGCCTCACGAGTATTTCACAAGTAAAGCTGTTTAGAGACGTCTGCCAGGACCTGATTAAATCAGGAAGACTGACGGCCGACATGCAGCCACAGCTGATCGGAGTAGGCGGCATTTCGACTGCTGAGCACGTCAACGACTACCTCGCCGCCGGCGCGGACTCAGTGGCACTCGCAACAGCGGCAATGGTGAACCCCAGGGTCGGCCTTGAAATCCGCGAATCCCTGTCCGGGAATCCGCCACACAGGTTTCACGAGACCGGTGTACGTCGGGGCGTGACCGGATAGCAGATCGAGAAGCCAATTCCGGGAGGCGTTTTGCCTCTTTTACCACTTCAGGATCACCTTCCCGGACTCGCCGGAAAGCATGGCCTGAAAACCGTCCTCAAACTCCGTGTAATTCATGCGATGAGTGATCACAGGCGAAATATCAAGGCCGCTCTGCAGCATCACCGTCATCTTGTACCACGTCTCGTACATTTCACGCCCATAGATCCCTTTAATCGTCAGCATGTTGAATACGACCGTATTCCAGTCAATCGACATGTCACCGGACGGAATTCCCAACATCGCCACTTTTCCGCCATGGCACATGACGGACAACATGTCGCGAAATGCGGATGCGTTGCCGGACATCTCCAGTCCAACGTCGAATCCTTCCGACATTCCCAGTTCGTTCTGAACATCAACCAGACTGGCTGACCGCACATCGACCGCCCGAGTGACTCCAAGATCACGGGCCAGCTGAAGTCGCCAGGGATTCACGTCTGTTATCACAACATGT
>CAJWGB010000007.1 GCA_913031625.1 uncultured Planctomycetaceae bacterium
GTGGAACAAGATGATTTTTGGGATAACAGTTTTCTGGAATTGCATTCAACTCAACCTGCAATTGAAAACATACGAAACATCATTGCCTATTCCGTATACTCGGGGGATTGGCATATGATAAATCGATGTGCAGAGCTAATTCTATTCTTGGAACAGAAAAATGACATTCTTCGCTTTGGGCGTGAAATGCGGTTTGCGCGGTGCCAGCGGATTCTTCCACTCGGACTGACCGTCCGCAGCCAACGTCTGGTTTGCAAGAAACCCGTCAGAAGAGAGCATCGACAGCAGCGGCAGGGAAGCAAAGCCACCACCCGCCTGCCACATGAATTCACGCCGAGTGCGCCCGCAAAAGGTGTTTTGAGGTCTCATAGTCTGTCTCGAAATCCAACAGTGCGAGTAAACGCCAACATTAATCAAGGTAAACGAACTCGTTTGTGTTCAGCATCATTAATGCATATTGCTGACGAGCAGCTTCTGCGTTAAGACCTTCCCTGGACTGCAGTGCAGCGATAAATTGAAGGTCCGCCTGAAGCTCCTTCTCCGATGCATTGCGCCCCGCCGTTAGTTGGACCGCCATTCTGATCTGACTGGCCTGGTCATCCGGGTGAGCTTCCTGCAGCCGCTTCGCAAACAACAGTGCCTGCGAGTTGAGAAACTGACTGTTCAGCATGCCCAGTGCCTGAGTCGGAACAGTGGTCTGCATCCGTACGGCACACGGAGTATCGGTGTCAGGGACATCGAAGCCGGCCAGCATCGGGGGCCGCAGTGATCGCTTTACATGAATATAGATCGTCCGACGCGCTGCTTCGCGGGGAGGAGAATTGCCCCATGCACCTCCCGGCCGAGACGACGTCGCCAGTACTTCCGCTGGCAGCGGCGGGTAAATCCCTGGTCCAAACATCTGCAGGTTCAATTCACCGCTGACGGCAAGTATCGAATCCCGAATCTCTTCGGCAGTCAGACGCCTCATATTGTATCGCCAGAAAAGATCATTTGTGGGATCCTTTTGGTCAGCCTCCTGACTGAATTCTGAAGACATTTGATACGCAGAAGACAGCATGATGCTGCGATGGAGTTTTTTCATGCTCCAGTTCTGTCGAACAAATTCCTGAGCCAGCCAGTCCAGCAATTCAGGGTGAGTGGGGGCCTGGCCCTGGAAGCCAAAGTCGCTGGTGGTGCGTACGAGTCCTCGACCGAAATGATGCTGCCAGATCCGATTGGCCATGACGCGGGCTGTCATTGGATTGGCCGGGCTGGCAATCCATTCGGCCAGTCGTCGTCTTCGGCCGCTCGTGCCAGAGACTCCATATCCGTCAGGAACGTCAGCGGCGGGGGGATTCAGGATTCCCGGAAAAGCGGGGTCAACTTCTTTGCCCTTCATTGCGGGGCTGCCACGTCCAAGAATCCACATCTTGTTGCGACCGCGTTCAGCAACCGCCATGGCCATTTCAGTCCTGAACTCCGGCTTCACAGCCTGACTCTTCGTCAGCTCTCCTCTCAACATCATCCACTTGTTGAGCGTTTCCTCGCCAAGGATCTCTTTGCCAAATTTCCTTGCGAGTGCAGATGTTCCTGTCTGACTGAAGTCGCCAGTAAGGCCAACATCGATGTACTGGCCACCACCGGTCTGCCGGCAGTGAACAGCGATCGTGTTGCGGCCGGTCTGCAGGAGGTCGACCGCTGCCGCAGTCACATCCACTGTCTTGTACTGCCCCACGTAATGCCGAAACGAAGCAATCTGTTTGCCGTTAAGATAGATTTCAGCGTCTTCATCGTGATGGATGTGCAGCGTAAGTTTGCCGGGAATCTCTTCCAGCCCGAAGTCCTTCCGAAGCCAGATGTCGCGGGTGCGCCACTCGGTACGGACAACGCTGCCTGGAGTGCCTTTGGTCCCGAATCCGCCCGGACCCTTCTTCCATTTGGAATCGTCAAAGGCAATCTGAAACCAGTGGTCAGCGGGTCGCTCAATGGTGTACTCCCATTCCTGACCTGTTTTGCGTGAATCAGCGAGAACAACGCCGTTGGCGGCACCTGGTTTGCGGGCCGGTTTCAGTTCGAGTTCCGGATGAGCCTTCTTCAGCATTGCCAGGAAACTCTTCTCGATGGCCAGGATCTGATCAGCGAGGTCGTCTTCTCGAGCCTTCTTTTCGGCCACCATTCTGTCAAACGCCGCCCGATCCGCTGCTGTCGAGATGGCCACATGATTGGCCGCTCCTCCGCCATGAGGTGATACATCGGAGAAGAAGGCCAGCATCGAGTAGTAGTCTTTCTGTGCCACAGGATCGATCTTGTGATCGTGACACCGAGCGCACCCGATTGTCATACCAAGGAATGATTCCCCCGTGGTACGGAGTATGTCGTCAAGGTAGTCGTAGCGAGCAAGTTCACGGTCTGCCGGCTCGTCGTCCCAGATGCCGAGTCGGTAAAATCCGGTTGCCGTAATACTGTCACCGGTGCGATCTGGCAGCTCGTCGCCGGCCAACTGCTCAAGGATAAAGCGGTTGTAAGGTTTGTCGCTGTTGAAGGCACGGATCACATAGTCTCGATACTTCCAGATCAGGTCCTTGCGGCTGTCGCGTTCATAACCATTTGTGTCAGCGTAACGCACGAGGTCCAGCCAGTGCCGAGCCCATTTTTCTCCGTATTGAGGTGAGGCGAGAAGTTCGTCTATCACCTTTTCGAAGGCATTCGGCGAACCGTCATTCAGAAACGATTTCACCTGCTCGGGTGTGGGTGGCAGTCCGACAAGGTCGTAGTAAGCTCGTCGAATCAGGGCTATGCGATCAGCACGCGTGGCGGGTTTTAATCCGGCCGCTTCGAGGCGGCTGAGAATGAATGCATCAATCGGTGACTGCCCCCATTCTCTGTCTTTAACCTCGGGAACCGCAGTATCTGGACGCGCTGTAAATCCCCAGTGAGAGCCCCATTCAGCACCACTTCTGATCCACGCCCGCAAAGCGGTCACCTCTTCTTCCGTCAGTGGTTTTCCCTCCGGCGGCATGCGTAAGTCAGGGTCATCGCTGGTGACGCGCCTCAGCAGTTCACTCTCGTCTGGCTTACCCGGGATCACCGCATGATTCTCACTTTCCAGCAGCGAAATTGCAGAGGCACGCTGATCCAGTCGCAGTCCGCCTTCCTGGTCACTTGCGCCGTGACACTGAAAACACCGTCGTGCGAGAATCGGCTGCACTTCGCTGGAGAAATCCACAGTCTCCTGGCCGAATGCCATGCTGGTCAGAGTCGTCAGGCAGCTGAGAAGGAATGTGTTTTTCATGATGACGGTTCCGATCGTCTGTTAATCACCTGCAGGGCTTCTGCTGCAAGAAAGAATGAACCGGTGACGCTGACTGTTCCTGAAGGACCAGCCGCCTGAGTCGCGATGTCGAGTGCCTCAGCGATCGAATCTGCCGTCGAACACGGAGCACCGTCTGTCAGTGACGTGTAGAGATCCTTCAGCTCCTCCCGTGGAGTCGCCCGAGGGTTGTTTTGAAACTCAGTGAAAACGCACAACGAAAACACGTCACCGAATTCCTTCAACATCCCTTCCGCATTTTTGTCTTTGCTGCTCCCAAATACCAGTACTCGTGATGCCTCACCCGGGAACTCCTGCTGCAGCGTCCCGATGAATGCTTTGATTGAGTCCGGGTTGTGAGCAACGTCGAGGATTACAGTTGGTGCTCCTCGTTTCATTTCAAATCGTAGACGGCATGCTGTGTCTCGTAATCCGCTGGCGATTGCCTCCGGAGTAATCCGTGAATCCCTGCGGGCCAGAATTTCTGTCGTCGCAACAGCGGCTGCCGCATTCTGTTTCTGATGATCACCACTCAGGCCGATCTTCAAATGGTCGTACGTGCCCGACGGAGTGCCAACTGAGAATTCTTCACCGTGAATCTGCAGCTGATACTCGTTCCCCAGTCGCAAATGCTCACACTGAAGATTCCTCGCGAACATGGCGACCACATCAGTCGCTTCGCCTGATCCGGCCGCAGAGACGACCGGGACCGCAGCCTTAATGATGCCCGCCTTCTCTGCGGCAATCTTCTCAATTGTGTCGCCCAGGATGTGCATGTGATCCATGCCGATTGTTGTGACGACGGTGACGAGTGGGCGACAGACGTTGGTGCAGTCGAGCCTCCCACCGAGTCCCGTTTCGAGGACTACCAATTCGGCGTCCATCTGGTCGAAGTACATCCAGGCCAGCAGAGTTGCCACCTCAAAGTAGGTGACGCCGGCATCGATCAACTCATCGGATGCCGTGCTCAGTCGCTGCCGCAGCTCACCTACGAGCGACGTCAGCGTCTGTGGGTCAGGCATCTGCCCCGACACTTTCATCCGCTCTTCGAACGTTTCGATGTGCGGTGACGTGAACAATCCCGTTCTGATACCAGCGGCGCGCAGGATCGAGTCGATCATTGCGGCGGTGGATCCTTTTCCTTTTGTGCCTGCAATGTGCACCGCGGGAATTCGATTCTGCGGGGCATCGATCAATTCCAGCAACTGTTCAACACGTTCCAGCCGGAAGTGTTCGTTGATCTGTGGGCGAGTGCATTCGTAATTGATGCGATTGAAGACCCAGCGAATCGCATCTTGGTACTCGGACATTTTCGGCACAGACAGAAGGGAAACGAAACAGCCGCAGGAAGTGTCTCAGTTCGGATTCTGCTTGCCAACCGTGGCCTTCATGACGCTCACTACAGGCTAACCCTGCTGTCCGGAGAACGGTCACAGACGCACCAGCCGGAACTGACGGACCAGCCAGACCAGTCGGAACTGACAGCAGGCCGGTCGTGCGGGTGCAATCAACTGTACTCGGAGTCGGGGAAGGGGTGGGACGTTTATCAGTGCCGTGTTGAATGACGGTTCACCTCGCGGTCACGAATGTCTGATATCCGAATGAACGGAACAGGTATGTACCTGCCATCTCAAATGGACCACGGAGACACACAAGAAATCTGCTCGAAATCAATGAGGATAAGAAAATGACCACAGAATTCCAGAGTTGCCCCGGCTGCGATTCATTTATCCTCTCGGACACCTATCAGTGTCCTGAGTGCGAGTACATGTTTGATGAAGACCGTGCCCAGGCCTCGCAATCGCAGGTCCGGTCGGACGTCAAAGGCGTCGAAATGTACGACATCTGCACCGAATGCGGAGAATCGGTACGAACCGGACTGGTGCGGTGTTGGAACTGCAATGCGTTCATGCGGGAAGATGTCGCGCAGCGCTATGCGGAAATGAGTGCTAGGCCGCAGGCAATTATTTTCAGCGATGTCCCGGTGGACCAGCGCACCGAGTTTATGCCGGCGCGCTCTGACGGTGGTGTGTTTGACGCCGATGATGAGAGTATTATGGAGATACTTCCTGGGCGGAATCGTTGTGTGTTTGCAGGTCGCATCAGCGGCTGAGCCAGCCACTACCACTTCGGCACAGATTTTACCGGTGGGCCTGAAGGCTCCCGCGTTTCTTGACAAATTAAGTGTTGTCAGCTCAACTCGCTGGGCATCGACCTGCGGGGACTGGGCGTCCAGTTGTGGCGATGCAATTGCGGAAGGCTGTAACCAGGCCGGCAACGGCATCGGCTCAATTGGTGGAATTGATGTCGGAGGCTGGGTGCAACTCAGCTATCACAACCGACTGACTCCCAACAGCGCTGCTCGCAATGACAACGGATCATTCAACAGCCACCCACACTGAGTCAACATTCACCAGGGCTGGATCTACGCCGAAAAACTGGCAGACGGTCGCTGTGGCTGGGACTGGGGATTCCGCTTCGACGGCATGTACGGTGTCGATGCAACTGATACACAGTCGTTCGGAAACCCTCCGGGAAGCTGCGACCTGAATTCCAGCTTGACTCGCGGAGCCGGATATGGGTTTGCCCTGCCTCAGGCCTACGGCGAACTCGCCAACGGCAACTGGAATATCAAGCTGGGTCACTTCTTTACCCTGATCGGATACGAAGTGGTTGCCGCTCCGGATAACTTCTTCTACAGCCATGCTCTCACGATGTACAACACCGAGCCGTTCACTCACACCGGTGCACTTGTGTCGTACTCTCCCACTGATACCACAACAGCCTACTTTGGCTGGACTCTGGGATGGGACACCGGATTCGATAACAACCGCGGTGGCAACAGTTACATCGGTGGATGCTCGCACGCTCTGACCAGCAACCTGACCCTGACTTACATTGCAACGATGGGCAACTTCGGAACGCGAAGCAAGGGCGGCAATGGTTACTCCCACAGCATTGTCTTTGACTATCAGATCGATGACCGCTGGAACTACGTGCTGCAAAGTGACGTGCTTCGCATCTGGCCGGCTGGTACTCAGGACGATAATGTCGGTATCAACAACTATCTGCTGTACACCGTGAGCGACAAAGTGCGTGTTGGTATGCGAGCAGAATGGTGGCGAAATGATGTTGCATCTCAGTATGCCATCACTGGTGGTGTCAATTACCGACCACCGGAAAACATCACTGTTCGTCCTGAGATCCGGTATAACTGGCATCTGCCAAACTCACGAATCACATTCGGAATGGATGTGATCTGGACCTTCTGATGATCGCTGTTCGGGATAAGTCAGAAAGCCGTCGCAGCGCTGCGACGGCTTTTTTTGTTGGGCCACGCAGCATGCTCCATGTGCTTAGGACGACTCAGTCATGTGCAGCGTCTGCATGACAGGAAACCCGGCGTTAGCAAGGGATCTGCCGTCAGTTGCATCGGGTTCTCGGTCACACTTCGGGTTGCCAAACTATTTGCTGATCGTCTCATCCATCTAGCCGCTTTGACACCGTTCACAGAACCATGCTGTTCTGTTGGCGATTCGTTCAACCGTCAGCAGGGCGCCACAATCGGGGCACTCCCGCTTTCGATAAACGAGGACTCGCTCAGAGCGGTGCATTTGCTCACGTGGTTTCCCCAGCCGCTTTGGGCTGGCCGTAATAATGGCATTATGGTGGCGACCGACTTCAAGAAGGTCCGCTGCGAGCCGCCAGAGAGTGTCAAACTCCTCACGAGTCAGAGAGCCGGCTCGTCGGTGGGGGTGCATTCGCAGTAGAAACAGAATCTCCGACCGATAGATATTTCCGATCCCTGAGATGCACGATTGATCCAGCAGAAACTCTCCGAGCCCTGCCTGACTCCTCTGCATCAGCGTCCACGTTATCTCCGGGTCTGCGTCAGGGCGCAGCAGGTCCGGTCCCAGTCGTCGAATCAGATCCTTCCGCGCGAATGACGACAGCAGCTCACAATGCAGAGGGTTGTACAACAGGAAGCTGTCGCCCGTTCTTTCGTCCTGCACCAGCAAACGCGCTCTTTGATCTTCATGAAGTGTATGGGCCTTCCGAAAGCGAATGCTTCCCTCAAGCCCGAGGTGGATATGCAGAGTCTTTGGCTTGAACTGATAGAGCAGATGCTTGCCCCATGCATCCACGGATTGCAGCGTCTGGCTGTCCAGTTCTTCCGCACCAAACATGAAGCGGCCGTCCGGAGATCGAACTTTGACAGTCGCCCCGACGAAGATCTGGTGGTCGTCGGCAACGCGATGAATGAGGTGGCCTTCCGGCATTGATCAATCCGCGATCATCTCAGAGGAACGACAATTGTTGAGGGCGTGGGGCTTCGAGTTGCAGGAGCGTCTGCTTGCGTTCAAGGCCGCCGCCGTAGCCGGTCAGTTTTCCGTTGCTGCCAATCACGCGATGGCATGGAATCACAATAGAAATCGGGTTGCTTCCGTTTGCCAGCCCGACGGCACGACTGGCGCGGGGACGACCGATCTGTGCTGCGATTTTGCCGTACGTTACGGTCGCTCCATATGGAATCGTAGACAGAGCAGACCAGACCTCCTGTTGAAATTCCGTGCCCGGGGGCAGTAGCGGCAGGTCAAATGTCCTGAGTTCGCCCGCAAAATATGCGTCCAGCTGCCTGATTGTTTCGCCAAATGAATCAGGACTTTCATGCCAGTCCGAGTCGTCTTGCCCCAATTCCGAAAGGGGAGGTCGCTGGAGATTGCGATCGCTGTCGAAAAGGAGGAATTGCAGTGATTCTCCGTCCCCACCAAGGAATAGACGCCCCACGGGCGTCTCGTTCGTCCATGTATACACCATCTGCAGCTTTCTGTGAGCGGGAAATGCTGACTTCCGCGCCCCAGCCTTTTGACGACCGTATCAAGAGATCTTAAAGTCTCACCGCCCCAGCGGCCATGTGTGATTATACCTTCCTGCAGAAGCCGATTCGATGTCCTCAGAGATTGCCCTCACTCCCGAAGAACGCCTTGCTCAGGTGAATGAGCTTCGCTGGCAAAAGTTTTCCGTACTGGACGATGGGTTTGTCTGTCTCGTCGACGTCATGGGGGATGACAGCAGCGTTGTCCAGGCTGCTCGAGTCAGCTACGGCGATGGAACTCGCAAAGTCAGCGACGACCGCACGCTGATTCGCTATCTGCTTCGGCACAGGCATACCACGCCATTTGAGATGGCTGAGGTCAAGTTTCTGGTCCGAGTTCCAATGGACTGCTGGCGACAGTGGATTCGTCACCGAACCGCAAACGTCAACGAATACAGCACACGCTACTCACTGGCCATCGACGCGGCCCAGACGACTCCTCCCGAAGAATGGCGTACACAGGCCAAAAACAATCGGCAGGGGAGCGGCGATCCCCTGTCACCTGAGGTTGGGCAGAAGCTGACCCAGCAGGAAACTGAGCTGCAGCAGCACATGAAGGATGTGTACAACGAGCGCATCGAAGCCGGAGTCGCTCGTGAACAGGCTCGCAAGGACCTCCCTCTTGCGACATACACCGAAGCCTACTGGAAAGTGGATCTGCATAACCTGCTGCACTTCCTCGCTCTTCGTATGGATAGTCACGCACAGCTTGAGATCCGCGACTACGCTACCACAATCGGTGAGCAGATCGTCGCCAAACTGTTTCCCGTCGTGTGGGAAGCGTTTCAGGATTACCGGATGCAGTCCGCCTTTCTCACGAGACTGGATGTGGGCGTCATTCAGCGTCTGACGGCGGCGGCTGCCGAAGCCGCTGCACCGCCTCCGTTTTCCGAAGAGATGTTTCTTGCGGTTCAGGATCCTTCATGGGCTTCGCTCAAACGCAGTCGTGAACGTGATGAGTGCCGTGATAAACTGATTCGCATGGGGTTGATGGCGGATTCGGACGAGTAATTCTGTAACGGCGACGATAGTTGCCCGATTGATTAGATATTGTGCCGGCAGCTGCTGGCGCTGACTCCAGACTCGGGAGAGAACTCCATGGCGAAGAAAATCGACTGGTACTACCACCGCAACGGCTGAACATCGTGCACCCGCGCGCAGGAGTTTCTTGCGCCCCGAGACGTCACGACAAAAGAACAGATCGACGCGCGCAAGGAACGCATCGGCGAAGACGAAGTGCTCCACCTGCTGGACGGCATGAGCAAACTCATCGTGGCCAAAGGCAGGAAGGTCACCGAAGTAAACCTCGTTAAAGATCGCCCGGCGGACGATGAACTCATTGGCTTGATGCTGGGGCCGACTGGCAACCTGCGAGCTCCGACTATCAAACGAGGCAAGACTGTTCTGGTTGGCTTTAACGCGGATGCGTACGAAGAGCAGTTCTAAGGACTCCCAGAGACGGATCGATGTTGTGCGTGAGCACGACATCAGTTGCTCTTTGGGGCTGTCCGATGCTCGTATTGGCGAACGCGAGAGTTCCCGGATGAATGGGACTTCTGACGAAGTCCACGACCCGGATAACGGTCGGAATAAATGGCTCGTTTACAGAACAGAAGCCTGCATCATTCCCCGAAAGAGTTGTCATGTTGAATCGAATTCATTGCGCGCTGCTTCTCATCGGCAGCCTTTGTGCTGCCTCAGCTGATGCAGAACGGCCCAACATTCTGTTTATCAGCGTCGACGATATGAACTGTGATTCAGTGGGTGTGTTCGGCTGTCAATTAGACGGTACTACTCCTCACATTGATCAACTCGCGTCAGAAGGTGTGCGATTTCGCTATGCCCATGTGCAGGTTGGTAACTGCATGCCCTGTCGTAACGTCCTGTTTTCCGGCCGTTACCCGCACAACAATCGAGTTGAAGGCTTTTATCAGGTCAAAGATCCTGATTACCCGGTTCTGTGTGAGTTGATGCAGGGTGGTGGTTACTTTGCGGCAATTCGAGGGAAGGTCAGTCACTCCACACCTTACCTCCCGTTCGCGTGGGACCTTGTCCTTGATACGGTGGATGGAGAAAAGCAACACCCCAAGAACGTTGAGTCTTACTACCAGTCCACGAAACTTGGGATTGGCGCAGCCAGCAGGGCTGGAAAGCCGTTTTGTCTGCTGGTCAACGTCTCCGATCCTCACAAGCCGTTTTACGCGATGGGGAAGAAGGGCGAAGTCGTTGACGATTCCAATGTTCCGTCTCGAATCTATAAGGCTGATGAAGTCCCGATTCCTGGCTTTCTGTTCGACCATCCGGACGTCCGTCGTGAGCTGGCCCACTATTACTCTTCCGTTCGCCGTGCGGACGATTGTGTGGGAGCAACTCTGCGAGCATTAAAGGAGTCCGGCCAGTCAGAAAACACGGTCATTGTGTTTCTGTCTGACCACGGAATGCCACTTCCGTTTGCCAAGACGGCTCTCTATCACCACAGCACCCGGACGCCGTGGATTGTCAAATGGCCGGGAGTCACAAAGGCCAACCACGAAGACACGCACCACATGATTTCGGGTGTCGACCTGCTGCCAACACTGCTGGACATCGCTGACATCAAATATCCGGAAGGCCTCGAAGGCCGCTCCATCGTCCCACTGCTGCAGGGGAAGACGCAGAATGGACGAGACCTGGTCTTCAAGGAATACAACGAGAACTCAGGCGGGCATCGTAACCCAATGCGCGGCGTGCAGGGACGCCGGTTCGGATACCTCTTTAATCCCTGGGTCGACGGAACTCGGACATTCAAGACTGCGACCATGGGCACCATGAGTTACCGAACCATGCAGCAGCTCGCCAGTACTGACCAGCAGATTGCAAAGCGGCTCGACGTGTTTCAGCACGGAGAACTGGAGCAGTTCTATGACTATGAAGAAGACCCAGACGCGCTTAACAACCTGATCAACGACCCGCAGTACCAGAACGAGATCGCTCAGCACCGCAGGGCTCTGGAGGAGTGGATGATTCGATCGGGCGACCACGCACTGACAGCATTTCGGAATCGCGACGATCCGGAGGCACTCAACTCATACATGGCAGAAGTGACAGCACAGTCAGAAGCTCGTCGCGCCGCTCGCCGCAGAGAGAAAACGAACCCGGCCGGTCAGCAGAAGAAATCCAATAAGCTGATCTCTTTGGAATTGCCGGAATCACTGTCGGTCGGCAAATCAAGTGTCAAAGTCAATTATCAACTGCCACCGAGGCTTAAGACTCAGAACCTGCACGTGACCATTAAGCAGGCCAATGGCCGGCGAGTCGATCGAAAGGTGATTGAAATCACCGGCAAGGGCGACGTTGGCATCGTTTTTGACCTGCCAGCAGCATTAGCCGGCAGGAACGTTCGTCTCGCGGCATTCGTGGGGGCGGACTATGAGCACCACCTTCAGCACGTTGTCTCGAAACCGGTCAAAGTCGTCTCCGACGAGTAGCGCGTTTCCCGGCTCGGCGTTGATGCTGACGTTCGGGAAGCTGATCGAAGTAGAGGTGCGTTGACTACTCTTCTTCGCGCTCGTCGAAGATCGTCGTGACGATCGCCTGGTCTTTGAGCTCTTCGAGTTTCGCAAGTCGCATTTCCTGAACGTACTGCGCCTTCAGCTTTCGTTCGATCTGCTTCTGGACTTCCTGAAACGGATCCGTGCGCTCTTTTTCATGGTCCTGAACGCGGTAGATCTCAAACGAATCAGGCTTCTCATAGATCCGTGTCGACTGGCCGGTCTTGAGTTCAAACAGCTGTGCCTCCAGCTCTTTGTCTGCGAGACTGCCGCGTTTCAGCCAGCCAAGGTCTCCCCGTTTCTCTGCACTCAGTGCGTCAGAGTATCTAACGGCGAGCTCTGCGAATTCGGTGCCTTCGCGGAGTCCTCGAACTACGTCCTGCATCTTCGTGCGGGCTTCGACCTTCTGCTCTTCATTCGTAAACCGAATGATGATCTCCTGAGCGCGAACTCGTTCTTCGGAAGTGAACTCGTCGAGGTGTTCTTCGTAGTAGCTGACCAGGTCCACCCGGTCGATTGTCTCCGGGGCGGTGGCCGCGTTCGACAGAAAACCCTGCACCTTCTGCATCCGGAAGAAACTTTCCCGAAGCAACTCTACCGAAGTTCCCTGACTGAGCATCAACTCATTGAGATCTGCCTGATTCGTCACCTTGTTTTCAGCCATGATGTCATTCAGGATTCCCTGAAACGGCTTCTCAAGTGATTCCTCAATCATCGCTCGATTTTCTTCGGGAACCTTTCGGTCCAGTTCCTGGAGAACAATCTCCTGTTCGATGTAAGGGTTCAGACGCTGCTTCAGTTGAGCACGCATGATGCCCTGTCGCTGTTCATCTGTGAGCTTTGGGTCAGCTTCGACTGTCAGCCGAATGCTGCCAATGAGGTCATCGA
Organism: uncultured Planctomycetaceae bacterium; assembly: GCA_913031625.1. Classification (GTDB taxonomy): domain Bacteria; phylum Planctomycetota; class Planctomycetia; order Planctomycetales; family Planctomycetaceae; genus Fuerstiella. The sequence continues at coordinate 12,587 of CAJWGB010000007.1, forward strand.
CAAAGATGGGACGACCATTCACTTCAGCGACAACCGTGTTGCCGGTGAGTTCCTCAGTGGTTTCCGTGAAACCGACCAGTTGATGTTCAGGGGTGTCTTTTGCAGCTTCCTGATTCGCCTGGTTCTCGGCTCGGAGCCGCGGAGGCGTATCTCGAATCACGGGGCCCGAGTTCACAAGACTCTTGCCCTCGCACCCAATTAATCCTGCCAGCCCCAGCAGGGGAACTGAAAGGAACATCAATCGCAGAAATCTGAAACGTGCCACCGTGGCTTCCATGCTACGGAAAGGCGCGGCCGGGCGAAAAACTGCTCATCGCCCTCGGCGCCAACGTCGCTATCATACGTCTGACGTTCGGCGGCGGGAAGATCGGATCAGCTGCCAACCCGTGTTCCACGCACTGTTGCGGAAGCGAATCGGCAGAAACTGCAGGCCTGAGATTCAGGATGTCGCTTCGCCAGGTGACGCCCTGAGGTATCGTGGGCTCAGCTGAATAGGCATCAGGGAATCCTTGTTGAAGCACAAGCAGACAATCCCCTGAATGACGGCCCGGCACGGAGCAGCAGCTGGACTTCGACAGCCTTCTGGCAGCAGTCCACTGATCGCCTCCACGGTGTCTTCCACGTATTCCTTCATTTGCAGCCGAACCTGAGGGCTCTCTTCGCCGACTGCGATCAATGCTTCCACCACGAGAATCGATTTCGCGGTCGATGCAGACTGGGCCGGGAAGAACCAGTGCACTATTCGATTCTGCACGGTCTGGACTTATGTTTGCGGTGGGTGCCATGGCGGCCACGATGAACAGTCAATCATGTGACTTTCAGTCGCATGCCTGAAATCCGTCACACCTGAGTCAGTCCGACTGCTGGTCGCCTTTCGTTTCCTGTTCGGCTCCTATCTCAGTCGGCGTACCGATCAGGTCCTGCTCGGATTCATAAGCATATCGAAATTTCCGAGTCGTTTGGGACATGCGAAGCATGGGCAGCCCCTTGACATTCTCAATGAGGTAGTTGACCGCGACCGCGACATCCGCCCTGCCCTGCGCATCCGTTTCTGTGATGAGGTGTCCCTGTGCTGAAAAGCGCTGCGTTGAGTCTCCCTGTGTTCGCGTCCAGCCCGCTAACTGACCGGCAGCGTCCCGGTTGTATTCATCAGTCCAGTCGCGTACCGACACGACTCGTGGATCGCAGTACGGCCCACCATTCTGCTCAGACGTGTAGACAACCTTCGTGATCTGGCCGTCAGCGTCATAGGACCGCTTCTGGTTTTCGGGCCAGTAAAAAGAAATGAAGGCCGGAGCAGAATAATGAATGCCATCGTGAGCAAAGACTCCGATGTCAACGCGCGAAGACTCCATCGCACTGTCTGCAGCGATAGGACGTGGTTCATGGTGACTGACTTCGATCACAGCAGATGCAGTCGACTCATCCAGCGTGATGCTTACTCGTTCCGGATCCCCCTGGAGTACGACCCATTTCCATGTCAGCTTGAGATTGTCGTCCGGATCGAAGCTCTGAAGAGCGGTGACTTCCATCCGTCGTTTCTGTTGAACGCCGTGACAGACACGGGCAATTGCAGCCGGAGTGGTGAACGAACGTTCGCGCAGTCCGGGCTCAAAATAGTCGCGACCAGGCACCGGAACTTCTTCTCTCGTGACTCGCAGCAGGCACACAGGTGGCAGACTGTCGACAGTGAGTGCATGAGCGCGCTCGACCATCTTCTTTCGATTCAGCTGATCGCCCCGAAAAACGGGCGGGTGTGCAGTGCCGGTCAGATAATCCTCCGGTTTCTGCACCTGAGCATTACTCTGGCGAAACACTGTCTGCAGCGTTGGAATCAGAGCTGACTTCTCCTTTAGCTTTGCCCGTACCTCCGGCCGCAGCGCGGCAAGTGCGGACGCAAAAGACTCTATGAATGGCTTATCCGTAAAGGAGGATCCTTTTGAGACGACGTAGTAAGGGACATTCGCTGTGAAGACGTCGCCCTTGCCGCCTTCTTCTGGTGAGTCAAAGTCGCGGTGTTCCGGATAGAAGTAGATGTGGTTGTTGAAGTACTGCTCCCCGGTCATCCTGACGGCGGCTGACGTGATCGCAAATCGCGCCTGGCTGCGCCACATCGGCCCGTTGACGTGTGCTGTCGACGAGTTGCCGATCACAATCAGGTCTTCAAAGTATATTTGTGCCTGCAGTCCGTTGTCGACGTTGTGGTCACGTGCCGGCTTTGAATAACGAGTTCTGGCGAGACGAGGAAAGAGTTCTGGGTTGAGTAGCGAATGTCCCCGGTCACGATTGTCATATACCACACCGACGAAGCCGGCCGCTGTTCCATCCTTGTCCCACGATCTGAGTAACTCGTCCGCCTCAGATTCGCCGGTCGACAATGGCTTTGTCTGATCCACGTTCACGTCGGCCGAGAAGAACATCCGCAGAAGTCGGTTCTGGGCATCCCAGCCGGTATTGGATTCCGCAATAAGCGCCTCACCGTTCTCAATTTTTGCGCGGGTGACTGACGGCAGGCGATTGTCGGCCTTCAGCGGAACCTTTGCCGCCGCACTCAGGTCTTTCCACTCAGGTCGTTTACGGAGGTTTTCCAGGTCAGGGTCCTGCTGCATGTGCTTCTCATCCCGAAACCCCAGTGTGACCGAATGCCTGAGTGCCTGTACGGCGGCATCCAGTTTGCCCAACCTGCTTTGCGCGCAGGCAAGGTTGTAATACGCACCAGGACTGTTGGGCCGCAGTTGAATGAGAACCGCGCACTTCTGCTCCGCCTGTTCGTACTTCTGATCGTCGAATAGCTTCATGATCTCCGCAGCAGTCTGCTCGACGATGACCTGAACCCGGGGTTGCGCAAACACACTTGTGAGATCAGGCGTCTGTTCTTCCGAATCCCCCTTCAGGTAGTTCCGGAGCATGATGATGAGGCTCAGGCTGACTGCGATGAGCACTGCGATTGTCAGACGTTTCCGCATCAGTCAGGCAGTTTGTCGGTTCAGAGGTACGGAGGCAGTGCCAACCCCCAGGGCTGGCCGAGGCTGTTTTACAGAGGTCATTCGAAACCGATCCGAGTGGCTCTATCACTGGTTCTAGCAGATTGGTGATTGCGCTGCCCATCCCTGTTGAACAGGTCGCTCAATTCGGCGCATTCCGCGACACGGCAACAGAGCCGTATGAATGTGTGCGGGAGGCGGGATCAGACGCCGATTCCAAGCTGCACCATAACCGGTTTTGGATCTGGTTTTGGAGGCGGATCGCCTGAATCCGGGTCGAGGTGTTCCGCGGGCGTTGGTCCTTCGTCCCGCGCGAGAACTGTCTCAAGAAAGAACCTCAACAGTGACTGCACGTGCTCATCATCAACGTCTTCGATGATGGCTTCTGCTCGCTCCTGAGACCGCTCCACCAGCGTTTCTGCTTTCGAGAATACATCGCAGTCGTCGAAGACTGTGCGAATCTTATGCAGGCGTGCTTCTTCGGAAATGTCGTCGAGCCGACCCTCAAAGACATCTCGCAGCAACTGTTTCTGCTCGTCGGATGCGACTTTGAGTGCCAGGGCCAGCAGCAGCGTCGGCCTGAGAGCCAGAGCATCCTGCCCGCTGCGAAGCTTGTTATCAAGGTCGCCCTGCCAGTCTTTCAGGTCGTTCAGGATCTGGAAGCCTACACCTACGTGTCGGCAGAAAAGGCCAACCTTGTCTGTGTCAGCCATCGGGTGCCCAGCCATTTTGAGACCTGCAAACAAAGCAGCCTCAAATGCCGGGGAGGTCTTCAGCGAATAGATCTGAAGTGCGTCCAGAGGTGTGATGTCCCAGTCCGGAGATTCCTGAAATGCCATTTCAGAGCCCTGACCGTCGCACAGCCGAATGTGTGCAGTCGACATACTGTCTGCCACTTCCATCGCGACGGAAGGTTCAAGGTCCCGCGCACTGTGGATCAGGCGATATCCAAGACCAATTAAATGGTCACCGATGTTAATTGCGTGCCCGGCGCCGTGCTGGCGATGAAGCGTTTCACGACCGTAACGAAATTCGTCTTCGTCCTGTATGTCGTCGTGTACCAGAGACGCTTTGTGAAACGCTTCAATAGCCATCGCCACGCGAGCGACATGATCCGGAATGTCGGGAGTGTCGTCACCGGCTGTCAGGATTTTGTTTCCAGAAGCAGCGTACCATGAAGCCACGGTGATAAATGGACGGAATCGCTTGCCGCCGTTCTGCAGCCAGTCATAAGACACGGCTTCCGTAAACGCGACCGGCCGATCTGCCTTTTCAGGTTCTCTTGTCCGGATTCTCGGCAGCAGTCGTTCGAAGTCGTCTTCAAACATGCGAGCCGATGCCCGCATCAGCGGGATATAACTCGCCGTGGGGCGCTCCGGCAGCGGTTCATATTTGTCGAGAACTTCCCAGACCCACGATTCATCGAGCGTGGTGTTCATGCAGTCGCCGGAATGCAGAGGCACTGCGTACGAAGGTACTCCCGCGATCAGGACCTTGTCGATCGCCTTTTCAAGGACGTTCAGACAGGCGACTCCAAGGATGCCGTCGATGTAGCCGGAAACAATGATCTTCAGGACAACCGGGCTGCCTTCAGCGACTAATACCTTGTAGCCAAGTTGCTCTGCTCGCACTTTGTAGTCGGCAATCGAACAGGCGCCACAGCGTTCACAGTCGAGTCCGAATTCAGAGTACTCAGCAGGGCATCCTTCTGCATGTTTCAGGCAATGCGGCAACAGAAGCATACGGCGGTTAAATGGGATCGACAGAAACTGCTGCTTCCAGAAGAAGTTTCCGATCATCACCATCGTAAAGCCGAGATACTTTTCCGGCTTGTTGAGTTGATCCATCAGAGTGCGCGAGTGCTTCTCCAACTCGTTCTTGTTCATCGCGCGTGACTTGTCGAGTTGCCGGGCGTACTCTTCGGCCGCCTGCTTGATCTCGACTCGTTCTTCCAGCGACTGAGGGACTGCCTTCAGGTGACTCGTACTACGTCGTCGTCCCTTTTTCCGAACAGGCTTCGGATCGTCCAGATCGAGATCTGTGACGTCGTCAGGTTCTTTGTTCTGAGCTTCTGAGACGGGAACTACGGACACTCGAGGCTCCTGGTGGGGCGTCGTCGGCTGGTGGGATGTGATGAGGGGCTTAGATCACTCGGATTGTCGAAGATCTCAGCATAACCCCGAAGGGTTGTCAAAGTTGTGTGCAAACGCCGTTTTATAGGTCGAATTCCGGTTTCACAGGAGCATTTGCAGTGAAATAGCTCACTCGACGCAGGGCAGACGTGGCAAAAATCAGTGGGTACAGACGTTCAAAATACCAGAGTTTTGCGAAATAGAAACCGATCGGAGCCGGGTCCTCTATTCTCCCCTGTTCCAGCTGTTCGGCCAGCCAGTTTACGCCGGAAATGACAGCGATCTGCGAGGATTCTTCGCCGGCAAGCGCCTCAACCGCCAGAGACGTCTCTTCTACACTGCCGGGAAGTCCCTGACGGCCTGACCAGCTTCCGTCCTCATTCTGGTTCTTCTGCATCCATTGAATGGCTCGTTTGGCCATTGGCAGATCGAGATTACCTGTTTCGCACAACGCCAGAACGACTTTAGCGGTTCCGTAAAGTGGGTTGGCATCGTCTTTGTTGTGCTGATTGCCAAACCAGAGCGGCAGCCAGCTTCCGTCTTCTCCCTGATTTTGTTCCAGAAACTTCAGGCCGCGTCCAATTGCGACCTCAGCCCTCACAGACAGTGTGTCGGGAATCTGTGAGACCTGCGACTGCCATAGTGCCAGCGCGCGAATCACGTGCGCCGTCAGATCATTGCTGCTTCGATCGAACGGCAGTGTCCCCCAGCCTCGGCAGAATGTCGGCCAGCCACCGTCTCTATTCTGAAGGTTCAGCAACCAGACAGCCGCACTCTCCAGTGCCTGGATCTCTTCAGGCAGGTACTCTGCCGAGGGAGCTCTCAGGTTAAGCACTGCAAGCATTGCACCAGGCGTGTCGTCCGCATCCGGCACCCCTCCTGGCAGGTCAGTCCACGACCAGCCTCCGGGTGGAGAGTTGGTATAGGGATGTACTGTCCGATATTGCTGACCCAGTAGCCAGTCGCGAATCGCCATACGCGACTCGGGAGACAGCGTGCCCGAAGCCGCCTCATCTGCGGGATCTGGTATGTACTTCTGATGTCTGCGATCTCCGACGATGGCATTGACGCTGAGAGTCGTAACCCACGTCGTTAGATTCGTATCGATTGGCCAGCTGCCATCAGGGCGAACCGAGGATTCAATGAACGACAAACACCTGCGTGTTACGGGAAGATCTGCGTTGCCACTGCCAAGCAGACTCATGCATACAAAGCTTGTGAGAGGTGTGGCCTCGAGGAATCCCCCATTCGTCGGCTGAATTGAGTCGAGCACTCTGAGTGACGGTTTCGTGGACAGTTTGCGAATCAGCCAGACGACTGGATTCCAGTGTCCTTTATTGCAAAAGATGACCTGACCAATCGCGATCAACGCTGGCAGCGCGTAGCTGACGACAGGCATCCTGACGGCCGCATAGAACCGTGCTGGTATGCAACTGAGCTCAAATGGCAGCGCCATGACCTTCTTCCACTCAACAATTCCCGCCAGAGCACAGTGAGTCAGAATGGGGACCGAGAAAGTGTGATCTTTTCCATACCGCTGGATGACCGCATCTACGCCGCCCGCATTGTCGATCCATGCCTGCGAACTGGAGACGACGGGCTCAAATTCGGAGAGTCGGTCCGCAGCATGAAACACTGCGTTGACCAGCATCGTCGTGGAGATGTTGCTGAAGCTCAGTACGGTGTCACCCCAGCCACCATCTTCATTCTGGTGCTCCGCCAGCCACTTCAGTCCGCCCTCAGCCAGTTCGGAGTAACGCTCGTGCTCCTGTTGACTGAATGCTGAGTCCCGAGAGGCAAGCAACAGAGCCATTGTGGCCGTAGCCGTGGAAAGTGCCGAGGTTGAAAGTTCTCCTTCCCACCAGCCCGAATCCAGGCGCTGCTTCAACAGCCTGTTGGCAAGTGTGCGGAAGGTGCTACCCGGGGGTTGAACAAAAGACGTCATGGTGCGTATGAACAGCATTTCGCAGGAGAGGCGTTTCTGCATTAGACTCCGGAGGAACGAGCAGACAAGTCAGTGAATCTGTTTATTCCCAATTCGCTGACTCTGGGCTCCAGTCTTGAAAGCCTTAAACAACATGAATGTCCTTGGCCTCGATATCGGCGGTGCCAACATCAAGCTGGCAGATCCAGATGGGAACACGCTGAGTCGTGCGTTTCCGATGTGGACACGTCACAGCGAGCTGGCTGAAGAACTGATGACTCTTACGCAGTCATTTGCAATGCCGGACCTCATTGGCCTGACGATGACTGGTGAACTGGCTGACTGCTTTCTGAACCGAGAAGACGGAGTCAGTCAGATTATCGGATCTGTGGAACAGGCATTTCCTTCTACTGTCATCCGTGTCTGGATGTCCTCAGGAGAATTCACGGAGCCGGAGACTGCTCGTCAGCTCACAGACCTTGTTGCAGCCGCCAACTGGCTGGCTCAGGCTACATGGACGGCGCGTGCGTTTCCGAACGGTCCGGCGATCCTGGTTGATATGGGGTCAACGACGACAGACGTCATTCCACTTCAGGGCGGAGTTGCCGTCCCCAGCGGACGGACCGACCTCCAGCGGCTCGCCTCTGGCGAATTGATCTATGCTGGAGCGTCGAGGACACCGTTATGTGCCGTACTTCCGGCAGTGACAGTTGAGGGTTCGTCAATTCCAACTGCCGCAGAGTTCTTCGCCACGACCGCCGATGTGTTTCTATTGCACGGTTTGATTCCGGAAGACGCTGCCAACTGCAATACCGCAGATGGACGGCCGCTTACCGTGGAACACTCACAGCGGCGTCTGGCAAAGATGATCTGCTGTGACTCGACTGACTTCTCTGACGATCAGCTGTGTACGATTGCATCAGAGTTTGTCGCGTCCATTCGTGGTCAGCTGCACGATTCGATTGTGCGTGTGAGTCAGACTGTGATGAGTGATGATTCCGATGAATCTCTCGGCTTGATCATCAGCGGAAGCGCATCGCAATTACTGGATCATCTGCTTCAGGATGCACCCCTCACGCAGCCGGTGACTCAGATCAATCTGAGTCGCACTGCGTCCCCGGGAATCGCTGACTGCGCCTGTGCATACGCGGTCGCATGCCTGGCACATGACCTCTGCCGAGACGACCTGCTACCGTTTTCGAACCTGGTCCGATAGGCCAGATCAGGATGCGAGGAACGGTTTGGTGTACAGCCCGATTGCAATGCTGAATTATCTCTTCAGCAGGACGTAGCCGATCGCAATGACGAAGACGGCGCCGATGCAATAGTCATCAGGCGACAGATGCAGGTAGCGTTCCCGCATGAGATCGCTCACGCTGGAACCCCAGCGTGAGACTGAATTGGAAATTGAACTCCACATAGTTTCGACTGCGTATTCAGTGGACGGATTGCCAACCCCACTACCAAAAGCGTCTGTCACGATTGGCAGTATTGCGGGATGAATTCCCTCTCTCAGGCGGGAATCTGCCTCAGGTTGTGCAGATTGTGCCTAATCTGCGGCCACACTGGCACTGATGCCTGTCCAGAAATTCAGGTCACCATAGCTGGTTCTGATAGGCAAAACGTCTACTGGCGAATTCGCTCATGACTACGAATTAGAGTCCTGTTCGCTACACTGCCGCCACCTGTTTCCCATCAGGCTGGAGCCCAAATATGCTGCAATTACAGACCGGATATCGCATCGCTGCCCTCCTGCTGGTTGCGTCCTGTGCACTCCAGCTGATTTCCTCTGCCGCCCCTCAATCGGATGAGACTGCTGTGACTGAAGACAACTGGTCCGAGAACCCGTTCGCCGCCCCCAGCACATTGCCGTTTGAGGCACCAGACTTCACCAGAATCCGGGTCGAACATTACCTCCCGGCGTTTCAGAAAGGCATCGCCGAGCAACTGGAAGAAATCAAGGCCATTGCCAGCCAGGACGCAGAACCGACCTTCGAAAACACTGTTGAAGCATTCGAGAAGACAGGAGCACTCCTCACCCGTGTGGAGCAGGTCTTCTACAATATGACAGGGTCTCACACGAATCCGGATATCCAAAATATCCAGGCAGAGATGGCTCCTTTGCTGGCGGCTCACTCTGACAATATTCAATTGAACCGTGCTCTCTTCGCTCGGTTTGAGATTCTCTCTCAGAATCGTGATTCTCTCGGACTTACCGGCGAACAACAGGAAGTCCTCCGACGGCACTATGAGAATTTCGTTCGCGCGGGAGCTCGCCTATCCGATGAAGAGCAGGCTCGCATCAGAACGCTGAATGAACAGCTTTCGACACTGGAGACCAAATACGACGACAATATTCTGGCCGTCACCAAAGAACGTTCCGTTGTTGTTGACTCGGTTGATGAACTCGACGGCATGTCGAAGGCAGATATTGCTGCCGCCGCTCAGAAAGCGAAAGAACGGGGGCATGACGGCAAATATCTTCTTGAGATTTCAAACACGACACGAGTTCCGATTCTGAGTTCACTCAATAATCGCGCACTGCGGGAACGCGTGTGGAAGTCGTCAGCGACGCGTGCTCTCGGCGAGAATGAAGGTGTCGACAACCGGCCCATCATTCTCGAGATGGCACAGTTGCGAGCCGAACGAGCCGCTCTTCTGGGTTACCCGAATCATGCCGACTACAAACTTCAGAATCAGATGGCCCGCACTCCCGAGGCCGCACTGAAGATGCTGACCGATCTGGCCCCCGGAGTTGTTGCTCGGGTCAATGAAGAAGCCGATGAATTAAAAGCCATGATTCGTCAGACGGGCGGTGATCATGAACTCGAGCCATGGGACTGGGAATACTATGCCGAGAAGGTTCGCACAGAAAAATTTCAGGTCGATGCTGCGGCCGTGAAACCCTATTTTGAATCGAACAATGTCCTGGAGAACGGCGTCTTCTTCACGATGCGTAAGCTGTTCGGCGTCGAATTCAAAGAACGAAAAGATATCCCGCTCTACCATCCGCAGGTACGTGTTTTTGACGTGCTTGAAAAGGACGGCTCACAGATCGGTCTGTTCTACATCGACTTCTATTCCCGCGACTCCAAACGAGGGGGAGCCTGGATGAGTTCATTTGTGGACCAGTCGAAGCTGCTTAACGATAAGCCCGTCATCATCAATACGCTCAACAATGCGGCTCCGGCCGACGGAGAGCCCGGTCTGATGACGTTTGATAACGTCACGACGATGTTTCATGAGATGGGGCATGGAGTTCATGGCCTGTTTTCTGATGTGACTTATCCGTCTGTTTCGGGAACGAATACGCCCCGAGACTTTGTGGAATTCCCCTCAACATTCGAAGAAGACTGGGCCATTCAGCCCGAAATTCTGGCGAACTATGCCCGACATCATGAGACGGGGGAGCCAATTCCTCAGGACCTGCTCGAAAAGGTCATTCGAGCCAGTCGATTCAACCAGGGATTTGACACTCTCGAGTACCTGTCGGCGGCGATTCTCGATATGGAATGGCATGTCCTGTCGCAGGACGAGATTCCGGACGACGTGGAAGCCTTTGAGGCAGCAGTCCTGAAGAAACATGGGATTGATATCGCAGCTGTGCCGCCTCGATATCGGTCTGCGTATTTTACGCATATCTGGAGCAGCGGTTACGAAGCCAGCTATTATGCCTACATCTGGAGCGAAGTGCTGGCTGCCGACGCATTTGCTCACATGATCGAGACCGGCGGCGCCACGTCTGAGAACGGGCGGCGGTTTCGCAGTGAGATTCTCTCTCGTGGAAGCAGTCGAGACCCGATGAAGTCGTATCGAGCTTTCCGAGGAGCGGATCCAACTGTCGATGCACTCTTGATTCGACGTGGCCTCAAAGCAAAATAGCGAACTCTGATTATCAATTGATCTGAAGAACGGGACCTCTCGTGTACTACAACAAAGAGTGCGCCTACCTCACCATGCTGACGATGCTGCTGGGCGTCATCGGTTGGGAGATTTTTTCACGTATCTGGGGGCCAGGGTATTTTGCCATGGACCTCAATATCATCTTAGTCGGCGCCATCATCGCGATTGGCGATGTGCTGCTGCGAGTTTCCTATAGGAAGTCTCTTTCGGCACGGTCTGCTGGCACGGCCGAAGAAAAAACGGACCAGGCTGAGACTTCCTCGAAGACAGCCGATAAAGATAAGGACGGGGCCGTCAGTATCAGCCCGCTGACGCTTTTCCTTGATTCCAATCGAGGCGCGGCCTACGGCTGGTTTCCGGGCTGGGCCGTCGGCGCAGCGATCATTATTGGCTGCGTTCTGAAGATGAAGTAGAGCGACTGCCGCTGGTCTTCAAACCGAAACTGCCGCCTGAGTGTCTCGTTTAACCCGTCTCCGGGCAGCGAACGAGACCGCACCGCTCTACTCGCGGTTGAGTGTTTCATCCATGTTAAACAGTGCCAGTGTCAAAGATGTCCAGGCAGCGTGTATGGCAGGATCAATCGACTCCTCGCGGGACGACTCTCCGACACTCAATAGTCTGCTGGCCGCTTCTGCATCGGCACGAAACTCTGCCAGACTGCGTTTGAGTCCTCCTGCCAGAATCCCCACCTCCTCAACGGAGGCACGCCGAGCAAGAATCGTCAGACACAGTTGTTGAACGCGGTCCGTATCCGTATTGAGCGCCTTATTCAGCAGGGTCTTTTGAGCAAGGTAACGTGACGATTCGACATATGTCGTTTCATTAAACGTCAGGAGTGAATGCAGTGGAGTATTGGTGCGGACAGACTTAACTGTGCACGTCTGCCGGCTGGCATTATCAAAGAACATGGTGGGGCCAATGATTCGACGCCAGAAGATGTAGAGACTGCGGCGATACAGGCGGTCTCCCTTGTCCTGGGTATACCGTTTCTTTCCGAATGTCGCTTCTTCCCAGACACCAGCTGGTTGATATGTGTTGACAGGCGACCCGCCGATTGCGTCATTCATCAATCCGGATGCAGACAGGACCTGGTCTCGAAGCATCCACGACGGCAGGCGATATCTGGCTCCGCGAGCCAGCAGTCGATTTTCCGGATCGAGTTCAATCAGCGTGGTCTTCCCGCCTGCCGTCTGAATCTCGCGGTTGGCGGATGTCTGCCGATACACATGGCTCATGACGATCGTTTTGACGAGTCGCTTCACGTCCCACCCGTTGTCGCGAAAATCTGCAGCCAGCCAGTCAAGGAGATCTCTGTGTTCGGGGTACTCAGCCTGTACCCCGAAGTCTTCAATTGTCCTCACGATGCCGATCCCGAAAATCTGTTGCCAGAATCGATTGACTGTCACTCGAGCAGTCAAAGGATGGTCGGGCGAAAACAACCAACGCGCCAGATCCAGCCGGTTCTGGGCGGGTCTCGCACTCGTCGATCTCGGTAGACTGGCTGGCGTTGCAGCGAACACCTGCACGTCAGTCGGGGAGTTATAGAGTCCGCGATTAAGGACGTTTGTCGTCCGTGGTTTCCCAAGGTCCGCCATGATCATGACTTTGGGGGCTCCTTGACGGATATCATTCTGCTGCTTGTCCAGATCCTGAACGGACTTGTTGAACTGAGCGTATTCACCGTCTGCCATCAGGAATGCTGCTCGGATGCGGTCCTGCTGCTCTGGAGATCGTTTGTCTGCCGGTACCCGCAGGTCAGCGATCAGCGGAGGCGCGTCATTCAGATTTGCGTCCGGCTTACCACTCACCGACAGTCGGAAGTGTCCCATGTTGTGGAACACGTGTTTTGAGTCGTGGCGGTAAACCACTTCAAGGATTGCTCCGTCAGCAGCCAGCGGAGCGTCCCTGATGCGAAAGATGGCAGTGTGTCCCCGGTCCAGAGGCTTGCCGGCGTAAACTGCCCACCCAGTGTCTGAATTGCCGTCGTATGTTGTCTGGATCCTGTAGCTGCCCTGTTCATAGGTTGCCTGAGAGCCGGCAATGCTCAGACGCTGCCGTTTCTCTCCGTGAATCAGGGTGAACTCAATTTCCGTCAGTACATAGTTGCCACTGTCTGACCGCGCCAGCCCGCCCAGCGTCATTGTTGGGTGAGGAATCGTCTCAAGCTTCAGAGAAGCTGTTTTGACAGCCGGGAGCTGATACCGAACGGTATAGGTGTCATTGTTCGCGTTTGGACCACCCACGAGCACGGCTCCGTTTTCCTGGACGGTCAATGTCTGATGTTCGGCAGCTGCTTTCCTGACGGCCAGAATCGTCCAGTTACCTCTGACGTTCTCTTTCAGCTTCGCGGCTTCCCATTTGGTTTGTTCCGGCAGCAGCGTCTTTTCACGCGCTGACAGCAACATCTGAAATGTCTTTTGTTGCTGAGCAAGCTCTTCGAGTTTGACTCGCTGAGCGGCCGATGGTGCCGACATGTTGGGGGCCGTCTGCGGATCTCCGCCTCCCCCGGAAACCGGCGTGTTGTTGAAGTAGGCAAAGAACTGGTAGTACTCGTTCTGAGTCAGCGGGTCATATTTGTGGTCGTGGCAGCGGCAGCAGTTCAGGGTCAGTCCCAGCCAGACCGTTCCCATGGTTTCGGTCATGTCCATGACGTAGTCAACACGATTCTCTTCAGGGATTCGGCCGCCTTCTCCGTTGATCATATGGTTACGGCAGAACCCTGTCGCCAGCTTCTGTTCAAATGTTGGGTTGGGCAGCAGATCGCCGGCCAGCTGCCAGGTACTGAACTGGTCAAATGGCAGATTTTGGTTGAAGGCATCAATCACCCAGTCACGCCATGGCCACATCGTTCGCTCACGGTCTCCCTGATAACCGTTTGAGTCTGCGTAACGGGCGGCGTCGAGCCAGTCCCATGCCATGCGTTCTCCGAACCGTGGTGAGGCCAGCAGACGATCGACCAGCCGTTCCCATGCGTCTGGACGCGTGTCGTTGACGAAGGCTGTTACCTCTTCTGGTTTCGGAGGAAGCCCGGTCAGGTCGAGCGACAATCGGCGAATCAGCGTATACCGATTGGCTTTTGGTGACGGAAGCAGCCCGCGTTTCATCAACAGCTGTTGTGCGAAGTTGTCGATCGGGTTCACTGCCTGATATTTCGCAGGTTCGACCCCTGGGATCGTGGGCGTCTTCAATGGTTCGAATGCCCAGTGACGTCCCCATTCCGCACCAGATTCGATCCATCGTTTCAGCGTTTGCTTCTGTTCGGCGGTCAGCTGCCGATTGGAATCCGGAGGCGGCATCATGACATCGGGATCATTCGACAGGATTCTCTCGAGGAGGCTGCTCTTCGTCGGTTCCTCACGAGAGAGGACTTTGGCCGCTCCTGATTCATCGTCCAGTCGTAACTCGGCCTGCCGCTGGCCTTCGTCCGGTCCATGGCAGAAGAAACAATTCTCTGACAGGACTGGCAGGACGTCTCGGGAGAATCGGATGTCCTCTGCGCTGGACAGTTTGGGTAGCAAAGTACTGCCGGTCAGCAGGCACAAACTCAGCAGTTGAACAGTCTGTCGAAAGGAGGATTCGTACATAGCAGAAACGGCCGGGAAGGATTGGGAGGGAATCAGTATATCCAGCTGTCGGGGCAGAAAAAGCACTCCGCACCCCGAAGCTGTCGGGCACGTTTTTCGGCCGATCTTTGAGGGGCCATGGGCAGCGCTTGGAATTGGCTCCGAAGTCCTGTCACACTGAGCTGTCTTCAATTCTCAAGTGAGTTTCATCATGTCTTCAGTCTCTCGTCGCGCCGCTCTGGGTTCCGTCGTTGCATCAGCTGCAGCTTTGTCTCTGAATTCTGCCTCTGCATCTCAGACTCCGGCGGCAGCTCCCGCTAAGCGGCGCACGCGAATTGGAGTTTCGACCTATTCGTTCTGGCAGTTCCGCAACAAAGATCTGCGATCCATTGAAACCTGCATTGACCTGGCGTCTGAATGGGGATTTGACGGAGTTGAGATTCTGGAAATGCAGATGACCGATACGAGCAATTCAGCCCTCCAGAAGCTGAAGCAGCGGGCCTTCGTCAATGGACTCGACCTGTGTGGATTTTCGACTCATCAGGGTTGGGTCAGTCCGGACAAACAGAAACGCAAAGAGAACACAGAGAAGACAATTCGTTCCATCGAAATGGCATACAAGCTTGGCATCCCAACCATGCGCGTCAACACGGGCCGCTGGGGCACCAGCAGGAACTTTGACGAGCTGATGGCCAATCGTGGGATTGAACCGACATTGGAAGGCTACACCGATGAAGAGGGGTACAAGTGGGTCATCGATGGGTTGGAAGAGTGTCTGCCGACGGCTGAGAAGTGTGGTGTGACTCTTGGACTCGAGAATCACTGGGGTCTTGGCCGAACGGCGGAAGGCGTGATGCGGATCGTAAACGCTATCAAGTCACCATGGCTGAAGACTACACTGGACACAGGGAACTTCCTTGAAGACCCGTATGATCGGCTCGAAGTCATCGCCGATGACGCTGTGCTCGTTCAGGCCAAGACATACTACGGTGGAGGAATGTGGTATACCCTGGACCTCGATTACCCTCGTATCGCCAAACTTCTGCAGAAGCATAATTACAACGGTTATGTCTCTCTGGAGTTTGAAGGTAAGGAAAGTCCCAGGACTGCCATCCCCAAAAGTCTTCAGATGTTGCAGGACGCGTTTGCCTAGGCGACTTTCGCGCAGACGAAAAACTGGTTGTGCAGGAGTGTGGCATCGATGCAGAGCCCTGCTGTCGCAGAGGTTCCGGGCCGGAGTGTCAAAGTTGGGACCTGATTCATCGAGGTACACCAGATGTCAGACGCAGCCTCCGAGGTCTCGGATCGAATCGAACATTGCGACACTTAAGGATGCGGGACACTGTGGTGGTTCAGCGATGTTCGGCATCATTACGGAACTGTCGGAGCACGAGCGGACGGATCCCGATGAATTACTTCTCACTCCGGCCGACTGTTCAGTTGCAATCGTTCATGCAGATTCCATTCGTTTAGCAGTCGTGCGACGGGTTCCGGTACCAGGCTCTCCCAGAGAACTCCCTCTCGAATTGCATTCCGAATGCCCTGACCGGTAATTTTGCGTTCCTCGTTGTGATACAGCACTTCCACATGGTAGCCGCATTCACTTAAGAGCTGGATTTTCTGCTCATTCCATGGTTCGCACAGCGTTGTCAGACAGGGAATCTCAGTCGACAGACAATGAGGCAGCAACAACGGCTCATCAATCGGAAAAGGAACGCAGGTAAATTCTTCCCGTGAAACTCCAGCATGCCGAAGTGCGGCATCGATGAGGACAACACGCTCAAAGTAGGTCAGGGGATTCTCCGTCTGCTGTCCACGATGCGACTCTCCACGATTCTTCTCTGAGGGCAGGAATCGTGTAATTCCAACCCAGAGATGTCGGCACCGGTCTTTCGCTGCGAGCAGGTACTTCAGATGTTCATTATGGAACGGCTGGAACCGTCCCATCACCGCAGCGTTCGCAAACTGAACTGAGTTATTCATCTGCTGCTCACAGCCTCAGGGATGCAGTCTATCGCACACTGCACTGTATTCCGTTTCCGCGTGACCGGGAATGTCTCCTGTCTCGAGGACGCTATTTCGGGCGCGGATCCACTTTCCAGTCTTTGTTTCTTCGCAGGCCGTAGTACGGATAATAATCCCATGGAGCATCTTTCCCCAGAGCTCGCGGGTCATTCGTCTGCTTCAGGTATTCAGTGAGTTCCTCCTGCATCTCTTTCAGTACGTCTGCATAAGCAGGATCGGCCGCAACATTTCGGATCTGCCCCGGATCTTTCTTCAGGTCATACAATTCGTGTTCGCTGCGTTTGGAGAAAGCGAGATCATAGAATGGACGAAGGTCCGGATTCGATATCTGTTCCATCAGAAGTGTCTTCGAGGGAGCGGAATCTACTTCGCCGAAGGGAATTGCTCTGGCACAGACAGATGCGTCAGGGTCTCCCGCCGGCCACCGTTCCGGCGCAAAATTATGCAGGTAGAGAAAGTTGCGTTTACGCAGGCCGCGACACGGAAACCCTTTGCCTCCACTGCGACAGCCATCATGTCGTTCCATCGCAACAAAAGCACGGTTTAGCTTCGGCTCAGTTGTGGCAGATTTGAGTTGGCTGAGCAGACTGCGCCCCGTCATCTGAGGGTGCACGTCGAGGCCGGCTGACTGCAGAAATGTGGGAGCAAGGTCACTCAGGTTCACAAGAGCATTACTGGTTCGGCCGGGTGACTTCAAACCACTGCCCCATCGAATCGCGAGCGGGACATGCGTTCCGTCGTCATAGAGTGTGGCTTTCGCTCGGGGAAACGGCATCCCGTGATCGCTGGTGACGACCACAATCGTATTTTCAAGTAATCCACGTTTCTCGAGCTGCTCAATCGCCCGGGCAACCATGCTGTCGAAATGTTCTACTTCAACGTAGTAGTCCAGGATGTCTTCCCGAATCACTGAGTGATTGGGCAGTGAGGCGGGTACCACAACGTCATCCGGATTTCGGTCGTCTCGCAGGCCAATTCCCTTTCTGTAACCTCGATGAGGTTCAAACGTTCCGAGCCAAAAACAGAAGGGGCGGTTTGCATCCCGTTCAGACAGAAACTGCTGAAAGTTGCCTGCATAATCAAGATTCGCCATGCCGGGGCGGCCGTTTTTCAGCTGAACCCTGCGGTACTCCGTGCCGGCTGGGTTCTCAGTCCGCCCACCAGGTTCCAGTCGCCCGGGACTCCACCCCTTCCCGGTGAATGCTGTTTGATATCCTGAGTCGCGGAGCAGTTCCGTGTACGTCGCGAACTTTGCAGGCAGTGTACTGTGGATGTTTCCTGCCTCTTCGAGTCTCCAGATGTGCTGTCCGGTGAGGATCGCACTGCGGGATGGACCACATGTGGGCGCATCGCAGAAGGCGTGGGTAAAGCGAATTCCTTCGCGTGCGATGCGGTCAAACGCAGGAGTCTGCACAATCCTGTCGCCATTCGCCCCGGTGTGGGCGTAGCTCTGGTCGTCCGAAATACAAAACAGAATGTTCGGGCGAATGTCTGTTGCGAGACTGATCGGCGCAAGGGCGAACAGCAGACTGATGCGAGTGAAGAGCGTTTTCATTTCTGTGCGCGTCCGAAGCAATAGAGGTGCCCAGCTGTGCGAATGTAGAGACAGCCGTCCGCAGCAGCCGGGCATGCGTAGACGTCTTCTTTGAAGTCCGCCTGGCCAAGCCGTTTCCACTCAGCTTCTGCGGAGATCACTGACAGCCGGCCGCGTTCGCTGAGGGCAAACAGTCGTCCGTCAGCCACCAGTGGTGAACTGTAGTACTTGCCACTGTCGACGAGACGAGCTCGATGCAGTAATTCGCCGGTCTCCTGGTTGAGCGTCGTGCAGATGCCACCGTCACGAACCATAAACATCAAGCCGTCATGACAAACGGGGGAGCTGTTGCGCGGCACGTTCTGCTTAGTGCTCCAGGCAACGTGAGTGTCAGTAATGTCACCTGTGCCGCCAGGTTGCACCCGCATTGCGACGGTTTGCGCCAGGCTGAAGATGTCACGAATGCTGTTGTATTCGACGTTGTCGAGGGTACCGCTGGCATCCCGATCGAATTGATCGAAGAAGCTGCGGATTGGACTTTTGGGCAGTTCGTTCGGTTCAAGGACACCATTGTTGTTTCCATCTGATGTCTGCAGTACCTCCGCAAAAACAGGTTGTTCAGTTTCCTGACCGCCTGTGCAGGCGAGGTAGAGATGATTGTCGTCACCCACAACTGGTGTCGTGCTCACGACCCGACAGACGCCGCGAAGCACCCACACGACATCACCTGTCTCGTAGTCGTATCCGGTCACGTGTGCCGAACCACAGACGACGATCTGCCGCCGACCGTCAACGGTCCACAGACACGGTGTGCAGTAATTGCGACGAGCGTTTGGGCGTTCGGCTTTCCAGATCCGGTCGCCGGTGGCTGCGTTGTAAACAGCAAGGAAAGAATCCGTATCATGGTCCTGAACAAGGATCACGCGATTATCAACCAACAGCGGTGATGAGGCAGCTCCGAAGCTGTTGTTGAATGGCCCCATGGGGAGGTGCCAGAGCCTGTTGCCGTCGTGGTCATAGCACCACAGTCCGCAGGAGCCGAACATGCTGATGACGAGCTGCGAATTGGCTGCGACAGTCGCGGTGGCGGGACTGCCGATTCTGTGAACGGATTCCAGTTTGTCTGCCCTCGCATCCTGCTCCCAGATTACTTTTCCAGTCCGACGATCCAGAGCGATCGTCGAGAGTCGTTTCTTATCGTTGGCGGTTACAAACACGCGATCTCCCGCGATCACGGGAGACGAATGTCCTTTGGCAACGGCAGCTCTCCACAGGAGAGAACTTCCCTCCGGCCCGATCGCGTCTGAGGCCGGCAACGTTGTCTCTGCTATCCCCCGACCGCCTGGACCTCGAAACTGTCCCCAGTCCGGCTGAACGCCCGCGTTTTTCTGTTTGAGTTTTGTCAGCCACTCGTTGACGTTCGACTCCAGTACATCAAGCGGGACGGCCCCATCTCGCAGGACGATGGCGTGAAAGTCACGAACATCAAACCTGTCTCCCAGTTCCTTCTCTGCTCGAGCTCTGAGCTCGCGAATCTTCAGCTCACCGATCTTGTACGCCAGCGCCTGACCGGGCCATGCGATGTAGCGGTCAACCTCGTTCTCGATGTCCAGGATCGATTTCGCGGTATTCTGTTTGAAAAAGTCAATTGCATCCTGTCGCGTCCATTTGAGGCTGTGCATGCCCGTGTCGACGACAAGTCGAACGGCACGCCACATTTCGTACGTTAGCTGTCCGAATTTGGAATACGGATCTTTGTAGAGCCCCAGTTCCTCTCCCAGTTTCTCACTGTAGAGTCCCCATCCTTCGATGAACGCCGTATAGCCTCCGTATCGTCGGAATTCGGGCACTTCCAGTTCCATCGCCAAAGCGATCTGAAAGTGATGTCCGGGCACAGCCTCGTGAAGTGACAGCGCTTCGATTTCATAGATTGGACGGTCCTGAGGCCGATAGAGGTTTACGTAGTATCGTCCCGGCCGACTGCCGTCTGCTGCCGGCCGCATGTAGTAGGCGGTCGTGGTATCGGGAGCCATCTGCGCCGGAATGGGAGTAATCTCATACGGAGCCTTCGGCAGGCGATGGAACAGATCAGGCAGTCGTGGATCAATTCGCCGGCAACACTCTTTGTATGCCTTCAGCAGGTCGTTGGGATTCGAATAGTAGAACTGCCTGTCCGTTCTCAGGTGGACAAGAAACTCCTGAAACGAACCTTTGAATTTCACCTGTTTCTGAATCTCCTGCATCTCGGCACGGATGCGAGCGACTTCACTCTGACCGATGTTGTGGATCTGCTGAGGAGTCAGGTTCGTCGTCGTAAACTTCTTCGCCAGTCGGGCATACATGGCATGGCCATCCGGGCGCTGCCAGCAGCCCACTTCGTCGAAAGACTCAGCGAGGTATTCCTTTTCAAAGAAGTCCAGAAACAGTCGGTACTTCGGAATAATCTGGTTGCCGATGACCTTCGCAGCTTCTTTGCGCAGCCGTTCTTTATCGGCGTCAGACAGTTCAGTCTGAAACTTCTTAAATGGGGCGAAGTACAGGCTGTCTTCGGGACGTTCCACAATCTGCTGGCGGATCTGTGATGGCACCCGCTTCATGACAACCTTTGGGTGCAGCATCTTTGTTTCGATCCCGCGTCGCATCAGGGCGATGGTTTGATCCATGTAGACCGGAAACGCCTGCAGCCGCGCCAGCCAGTCCTCGTAGTCCTGGAGCGAGTCGAACCTCAGCGAATCTGCAAGAGTGCTCTGATCCTGGATTCCGCCCCGCTGATTCAATGGCATGAAGTGCAGCTGTAGCTCGTGATCAGCGATGCGGTTCTCACACTGCTGTTTGAAGAGCCGATAGTTGAGCTGATCTGAACGGCTGAGTTCCGCCAGCGGGATCTGGTCCAGCAGTTGGAGTGTCTTTCGTGTCTCGCGAGCCGAAGCTTCAATGGCGGCCTGGCTGGCGTCTTCCCACTGCTGGTTGTAACGCCGATCGCCGAGAGAAGAAGCCCATGTGGGGTTCTCCGCCATGAGACGCTGCCAGTCAGCATCAAACAGCTGGTGAAGCCGAACAGCAGGATCCGACGGTTCCTGTGCCTGGATCAACGGGCACATTGAAACAAGGATCAGTCCAATGACTGAGCGAATGCAGCAGAGGCGCGGATGCGACATGAGTGACTCCGGATAATCATACGCGGAACTTCGACAGAAAGGCGAAGCAAACGCCATCATAGCCAGATCTGCGGCGCAGTGTCGTGTCACTCACTGCCTCAACAACCTGCCCGTTGAAGAGATGGGTACATTATTCCGCGAGGTATTCAGGTTCAGGAGGATATAGACGTCAGCGATATCGAAGACACTGGCTTGCGCCACGTGCCTGTGTTGCCTGAACTCGGACCAGCTACAAGTACGCACCGCCAGCAGGTGAGGTCGTTGCCGATCAGGTCTCCAGGTTCGTTTCATCCAGGACTGTGACCTGACCAGAGAGGGGGCCAGCTGAGTTCACGGTGTTTCTGGCGAAGTCCACTTCCTCGGGAGATGTGTTGGAATGCACGTGCGACGTTGCTGCTTCTAATGCTCAACGACCCAGATGTTGCGGAATCGAACCGGGTCGCTGTGATTCTGCAGTCTGATTGGAAATGCTTCCGGAGATTCCGGCTTACCTGCTCCGGTCTTCCGCTCAACATTGAAGTTGTTGTGAATCAGGACACCGTTATGGCGGACTGTCAGGCGAGCATTCTTAATCTTCTTTCCTTCTTCATCGAATCGCGGTGACCGAAACGTGATGTCGTAGGTCTGCCACTGCAGCGGAGGCAGGCACATGTTGATGTCGGGAACCTGATAGCGATACAGAGCACCGCACTCATTGAAGGCACCTTCAAGTCCAAATGAATCCAGAACCTGAACTTCATAACGGCTCTGCAGGTACACGCCGGAGTTCGATCGTTTCTGGCCCCGTGAATTCGGCATGTAAGGCAGACGGAATTCAACGTGCAGGGTGAAATCCTCAAAGGTCCTTTTGAAGTCAGCACCTTCCATCAGCAGATTGTTTTCGGTAACCCGACCATTGGTGAATTCATCCGCGTCGGAGCCGTCAAACAGAACAATGGCATTCCGTGGGGCCCGGCAGCCGAGAGTCGGGCTTGTTCGTACGACTCGAGGAAATCGCCCGAGGTTGTATCCTCGATACGACTTCAGGAGCAGATGTCCAGCGGTGATTTCGCCAGTCAGAGTTTCGCCCGTCAGAATCACTGTGTCCCCGTTGCGGGAGCCTTTCAGCCGCTGCTTTTCGGACTTGTCCCAGCCGGCACCCGGCAGACCGTGATTGAATACCACTGCATCAAATTCACCGTTGCCAAGTGCAATGACCTGAACTCCGATTCGCTCCAGACCGGCTGTGCGCCCGTCATCGGGAAGGATCAGGCCGGAATACTCTCCCTGAAACGGAAAGTCTTCATCTACGTTTCCGGGATCGGCTGAGACGAATGGTTTGTCCTGAGCAAACGAAGTAGTGGGAACAAGCAGCAGAATCAGCAGAGCAACAGATGAACGCATCGGGAAGGAATCCGGTCGGGAGGAAAATGGGCAGTCAAACTGCGGGCGAATGGGTGCGCAGCCGTGCTGGTCAGTCTGACGAGAACAACGGGTGGTCTCAAGCAAGTCTTTGAAGAACGGCGTGGCGTCAGCGGTTTCGGTGAGGGATTCGGGAGCCGGGTGGGCGACCGAGAGATCGAAGATCGTCTGACGATGGCACCGGAGTCGGCCGTCTGCCTCTTGATCTGCGACTTCCCGTCGTTCGTCGCGACCCGCCGTCAGCATCACGAACAAGGCTGACCACGTACTCCTGGCTCACCGGTTTGCAGAACGTTTCTGCATCGTCACAGGCGAAGTAGCGCACAGTGATTCGGAATTCCGGAGGGCCATTGCCGGCGGAGACATGGTCGGAGACTTCCACCAGAAACTCCCGAGGATCAGCATCCGCGTCCGCTTTTACATCGGGGCCCTTCCCTTGCGTGTCAGCGACTTCGATTCCCTGCATGTCCGTGATCTCGTACGTGACGGGAGCCGCTCTGTTGTTCCAGTGAACTTTGTGCAGCGGATCGAGAAAGAACCCAAGGTAGAGTTTTCCGGTGCCCTCACGAAAGTAGTCTGGCTGGATCTCAGCCCGAAGTTTCACGTAGTACGTGGCGTTTGATTCCAGCGGCCTCACCTTGACAGGCATCATAGAGCCTGGAAGTTGAACGCGTGGAACTACTCCTTTAACAGCCGTCTTCGGACGTTCGATCTGAGGAAGATCCAGTTGCGAGATCCGGGTCGGTCGCGGAACGGGGCCAACGAGTCGTTCCAGATCTTCTCTCAGGGCAGCCGGATTGCTCCATCGACGCGCAACCACGATCTTCCCCTGAGGATTGACGACGAACTCCGAATTGGGCCGATCTCCAAACGCATGCTTGAGATCGTTGTCCATCGTGTCACACAGCCATTGAAACCTGGTTCCCAGTTTCTGTTTGGCTTCTTTGACATGCATCAGCCGTTCTTTTAGTGAAAACGGTGCAACGTAGCCGTTGTTCTCCGGGTGGGCGAGCGCTTTATAGATGTAGTAGAACTTCACACCCTTACGACTGTAGTCGCGTTGAACTGTCTCCAGACCGGGGACATTTCTCAGGAAAGGCGGTCAGGTTAGACAGCCAAATACCAGGACGCTGTATTCTCCTTTCAACTCTGTGAGTGAGAATTCCTGCCCGTCTTCGTCAAATGCGGTAACACTCGGCAGCAGTTTGCCCTGGAGTGGAAGAGCCCCATTTCGCGACGGCTGAGCGAAAGCGGTTGTTGCGGCCATCAGCCCAACGATGAACGTGATTCGTTGCATAGTCCGCTCCTGTCCTGATTGTTATTGCCACTCAGAGTTAACGTACCGTCATAACTGCACTTGCGCTCCCGTTGTGACAAACCCGTCAACGCTCCGAAGTGGTCGGTGTTTTTCTGAATCCGGACGTTCGCCCACGCGTGTCCCGCATTTCATTAGGAAACCAAAGTATTGGTTGAGGTAAAATGCAGCAGATATATGGATCCGGAACTGCGCGTCGTGGATTCCCCGTCCAATTCCTACGATTCCCGCCGGCTCGATCGGTTTCGGCGGAGCACAATGTACACAGACGTCAGTGCCGAGAGGGCTTGAGGTTGGTGTGGTCATCGGATGTGGATTTGACCCTACATATCTTCGTCCGTAGACTGGTTTTAGAGTGATTTTGGAAGATGTTCTGCGTTTTTACAGGCAACACGAGAGAGCCTGAAAACAGGGAATAGCCATGAAACGTGCGTTTGGATCAATACTGACCGGGATGCTTCTGCTGACTGTGCTGCAAAGCAACGGACTTGCGCAGCCGGAGCCGGAAAAACAGACCATCAATGCCGCGGACGGCTGGCCACTGAAAATCACCTACTACCCGTCACCCGGGGATCGTGAGAGTCCAGTGGTGATCATGATTCCCGAGGCTGACGGCATCAACAGCCTGACACAGAGTGTTTACAAGACTCTCGCCACACGCCTCCAGGCGAAGAAGTTCGCTGTGGTCACTGTTGACCTGCGAAAGCACGGCGACAGCGTTCCGGCAGACGTCGATGAGAACGATCGCAGGATGAAGCTGGTTCCAACGGACTATCAGGCGATGGCCGGGATGGACCTTGTTGCTGTCAAAAACTTCCTTCTTACGGAACATGAAAAGGAAAAGCTGAATATTCGCAAACTGGCAATCGTGTCCGCAGGTAAGAGCTGCGTTGTCTCGAATGTATTTGCCGCTGCTGACTGGGCTCAGAAGCCATGGAATGATGCTCCTGTACCTGCGCTGCGTACTCCTCGCGGTCAGGACGTTCAGGCACTTGTGATGTTGAGCCCTGAGTACACGCTCCGAGGTATGACGACTCATACACAGGCGATGCGGTTTTTGAGCGACCCCGGTAAGAACATCGCGGTGCGTATTTTCCGAAACGAAACCAATCGTGTGGAAAAGTCGACTACGGATCGTGTTTTTAAATTGTTTGACCTCAAGGACAAAGACACACTCGAGGCCCGCAAGGTCATTAGTGTTCCCAACCCGCAGGATTCTTCCGGCGACCGATTGCTTGAACTTCGAGGTGGCAAGGGAACGATTGAGCTGATCGAGCTGTTTCTGACCGAATTTGTCGAAAAACGAGAAACACCGTGGCGGACCCGTAAGAGTAAGCTCGAACGCTGAACTCTTCATACGGCCCGAACTGCTACGTCGGAAAACTAATGACGCTGGTCACGATTTCAATTCTGGAAGGTCTCGAACGAGGCCAGACGTTCCACGACCTGGAACCGCCGGTGACCATTGGTCGTGAAGAAGACAATGTGATCCAGCTGAACGATGAACGTGTCAGCCGAGTGCATGCCAAGCTCCAGGATGATCGCGGACAGGTTATTCTGACGGACCTCAACAGCACGAATGGCAGCCGAATTAATGGACACCCTGTCCAACTGCGAGTGCTCCAGCCTGGTGATCATGTTCAGATCGGACGATGTACATTGTTGTACGGCAGCGATGCTCAGATTGCCGAACATGCAGATCAGCTCGGCGTCGAGGTATCTGCTCTGACGCCATTGAGTTCGCCAACAGATGGTGGATCCGAATCTTCCGACTCCGGTCTCGAACTCCCTGATGTTGACTTTAGCGCCGAAAACCTGCAGCTCCCACTATTTCCCGGAGGCGCACCAGAACTTCCTGCCCAGCTTGATCCGGGACAGCGTGCCCGTTTGTGTGACGTTCTTGGCTACGTGCACCAACGTCTTCGGGACGTGTCTTTCGAGGGAGCTGAGTGTGATGACCCTACCGCCGACGCGTGGATGCAGGTTCCGTGGTCTCACTGGCAGAACATGTTGCAGCTGCAGCGAGATCTGGCCACCTATTTGCGAAAGATCGCGGACCTGGATGAACTTTGATATGGTGGTGGGCTGACTCTTCTTTCCAGCATTCGGCCTATCCCCATGAAGTTGTTTTCCGCGTTGCTGCTGTTTGTCTGCTGCCTGCCCTGCCATTCTGATGAGCCGGCAACTGCTTCCGGCGGGAAGAATCTGTTTGCCAGAAAAAACCTCGTGGCATGGTGTATTGTTCCCTTTGATGCAAAGGACCGATCGCCCAAAGAGCGTGCTGAAATGCTGGTGCGACTTGGCCTGAAGCACGTTGCCTATGACTGGCGTGCGAAACACGTACAGGAGTTTGAAGACGAGATCCTCCAGTACAAAGAGCATGGTCTGAACTACTTTGCTTTCTGGGACTGGCACCCTTCTATGGAGCCTTTGATTCGCAAACATAAGATCAAACCGCAGATCTGGAAGATGATGCGGAATTCCACCAGGGCAACTCAGGAGGAGAAGGTGAAAGACGCTGCCGAAGGGCTGCTGCCCATGGTGGAGCTCACAGAGTCACTGGGGCTGAAACTCGGGATCTATAACCATGGTGGATGGGCTGGTCAGCCGGAAAACATGATCGCAGTTGCGAAGTATCTGCGAGAGAATCACAAGGCTGAACATGTTGGGCTGGTCTATAACTTTCATCACGGACATGAGCACATGGAGAACTTTGATTCCCTGATGAAGCAGATGAAGCCCTGGCTGCATTGTCTGAATATCAACGGTATGGATGACGCGGCAGCAGTCGCAGCGGACGGCAACCGCAAGATACTCGACATTGGGTCAGGACGTCACGAAATTGCGCTGCTCAAAACTGTGCGGGACAGTGGTTACGACGGCCGGATTGGAATTCTGGATCATCGAACGCAGCTCGATGCAGAAGTCAGTCTGAAGGCGAATATGGATGGGCTTCGCAAACTGGTTCGGAAGAACCTGAAGTAACACTGTCCCTGAATCAAAAGGGCTTGCATGTCACGTGCGGAGATTCTTCCTCAGCGATTTCGCATGCTTTCATGGCTGACGACGGCTGCGGTTCTGTCCTACGTCTGTCGTAATGCCGTCGGCGTTGTTGAAAGCACTCTCCGTAAAGACCTTGCACTCACTGAGTTTGAGTCCGGCGTCTTCATGAGCGCGTTCTTCTGGACGTATGCGCTGATGCAGGTCCCGGCAGGTGAGTTTGCTCGCCGGCAGGGGACAAAGAGAGCCCTCACTGTCTTCGCACTGGGATGGAGTCTGGCAACGGCAGGGATCGGGTTGTCCGGCACACTGGTCCTGCTGATTGTGTCGCAGCTGATCATGGGCGTAGCGCAGGCAGGAATTTTTCCGGCATCCTGTGATTCGGTACGACACTGGATGCCATTGTCAGAACGAACAGCTGCCTGCGGAATTGTTGCTGCCGGTATGCAGATTGGAGCCATCATTGCGGCCGGGTTGACGGGGGTCGTCATGCAGCAATGGGGCTGGCGGTCTGTCTTTCTGGTCTTTGCACTCCCCGGACCCTGTTGGGTGTTTTTGTTCTCCAGATCATTTCGCGACAGGCCACAGGCAGAGACAGAGCCCCCCGACGAATCAGAAGATGTTTCTCAGGGCTCCGCCAATTCCGAAACGCCTCGGTCGGAAGCGTTCGTGATCCTTTTGGTGCTGTTGTGCTGTCAGCAGGTTGCGCGCGCAGCAGGGTACATGTTCTTCGCGTCGTGGTTCCCGAGCTTTCTGCAGAAGACGAGAGGGATTGACGTCAAGGAATCCGGGTATCTTCAGGGTGTCGTAATGGCGGCGACGCTGATCGGTTCACTCATGGGGGGAGGGTTGACGGACTGGATCTGGAGACGCACGAAGAGCATTCGGATGAGTCGCTGCCTGATGGGCGGTGTCTCGCTGGCAACCTGCTCTGCGCTCACGGCTGTAGCGTACACCGTGAACGAGACGGTTGCTGCGATTACGCTGCTTGCTGCCGGGGCATTCTTCGCGGCGCTGGCGGGGCCGTGCGCGATTGCGGCGACAATTGACATCGGAGGAAAACACACGGCTGTCGTTTTTGGCACCATGAATATGTGTGGCAACCTTGCCGCTGCAGCGTGTCCTGCGATTGTTGGAAAGCTCTTCACTGAGTCAGAGAACTGGAACGTCGTTCTGCTGATCTTCGCCGGGCTCTATCTGTTCGGAGCATTGTCATGGCTTCTTGCAGCAGCCCGAGACGACTTTGCCATGGTCGCGGATGAGTCTGCCTAATCCTCAAAATCGGACTTTTCGGTTTCACTGGGTAAATCGTTTTGTTGCGGCCTGCCGACGCTCCATCCGGTGAATCCGTTCTGCTCCGCAGTTTCGGACAATTACGACCGACCGCTGCAGCCGATCGATTCCGAAAGACCCGCGTATGTTCAGGACCGGACTGCGCGGCGAGTACCCTCTGTCGGAGCTCCTGACATGGATGTTCGAAAACTCATACCTGTGCTCATGCTTGGCTTATTCGCCAGTCTTCCCGGGTGCAGTGCACCTTCCGGACTGAATCTCTCATGGCTGCCATGGGTTGGAGAAAAGGATGTGAAGAGCCATCCAGCCAAACCGCAACCGGCACGACCGAATGAGGTTCCCTCGACCGGGGAACGCAGACTTTCCGTCGAGAAAAAACCGGACGAGGACGGAATCTGGAAGTCTTCTTTGATCGCCGGATTCAAGCCGGTGGACGTCGTTGCGAACGAGGATCAGTCCAATTCTCAGAAGATGTCACAGTCACCAGCACTCGCAGGCTCTGGAAACGGTCCGATCACGGAAGGGCCTGAGGGAAGTTTGAAGGCGAATCGACTTCAACAATTCGCAAACCCATTTGAAGATCCCGTCTCTCCGACGGCAATTGCACGCAGGAGGTATCGGTCACCTGAATCGAGTCTGGAAGAGCGGTTCCGACGAGCTGGGATTGGCCAATCATCTCCGCGTCAGTCGCCCGTTGCCGCACGCCCGGTTCGCAATGAGCATCCCCGCGTTGAATCAGCGACACCGCTGCTGACTCAGGAACAATCGGAAGTGCGTTCCGCTAAACCCTTGATTCAGCAGCAGAGCCGGGAAGTCGCTTCTCCATTTCGAACGGTGTCTCAGAGTCGAATTCTGCGTCGCCCAGTAGTTACATCCGAACATGCCCGTATGGCCACAGCGGAGCCATTCATTGCTGCCGGCGATCCCACACGACCTGAACCTCGGAAGCCAGTGTCAGCGATCTCACGATTGCTGTCGCGTAACGGACGCCGACCTGCAGTTGCCGCGCCGTCCCCTGCTCCGGCACGAGAGCCGGAGCCAGCATTGCGTCAGCTGCTTCAGCCTCGAGACTCCGGCCTGGAGTCAGCGAGTCCACAGCCTTCAAAGTCTGCTCTCGATCGTTTTCGTGAGGTGAACGGAATTGATGCCGGTGATTCGAGCACTCCACAGCGGCGGTTGAGTATCTAGAATCGCAGCGCCATGAAGATCTCGACTGCAGGGAAAGCCCGTTAGGGTCGTCGTGGGATTCGTCCGAATTCCCGGACCATGGACTTTCTGTCGAAGTCCGCGATTCACCAAAAACGGTGGCAGTTCACTTAGTCGCGACGCAGGACACGAGGGCGAGAGAGTACCTCATTCACCAGAATCGCGTTTCGGACACCCTGCGGATCTTTCAGCAGAGCTCGCACTGATTCGGCGGCTGACGGGCCGACAGGCTTTGCGCCCTGGGGCGTACCAGGTCCGAGGTGTTCCGTCACTTCGTCGACGATCGTAACCTGAACGTGCTCGTCCACATCGTGATCGATGTGTTCCTTCACGTGCTGGTTGATGTATTCATCAACATGGTCCGCAATGCCGGAACCGAAACCCTGATCCCCCTGGGGGCGGCGTTTCTTGAGACGTCGAGGTCTCTGTTTGGGCGGACGACGGCGACCCTGGGGAGGCTCGTCGCCCCGACGAGGCGGACGCTGTTCCTGACGGGGTGGCCGTTTTTTGGGACGACGCTTCTTCGCCGGTCGACTGGGGCGCTGCCCCGTCACCTTCTGCAGAAATGCCTCGATCTCATTTTGAACTCGGTCACCCAAGTCAATTCTCCCGCCTAGCCCTTCGCTGAATCGGCACCGGCGATGGATTCTCGCATGCTGGTGTCAGCCTGAACGTTCTTCAGTTCGTAGTAATCCAGCAATCCCAGTTTTCCGCTGGAGAACGCTTCTGCGATTGCCTTTGGAACGGTCGCTTCTGCTTTTACCACTTCGGCACGGTTCTGCTGGATCTTTGCCACCATTTCCTGTTCACGGGCGGTCTGGTCGGCGCGAAGCTGTTCTGCTTTCGCCTGAGCAACCCGCATGTCGGCTTCGGCCTGGTCCGCCTGCAGGCGAGCACCAATGTTTTCACCCACGTCGATGTCCGCGATGTCGATGGAGACAATTTCGTAGGCCGTATTCCCTTCGAGGCCCTGTCCAAGTACGACGCGAGAAATGTCGTCCGGGTTTTCGAGGACCGTCTTATACGATTCTGTGGAACCGATGGCCTGAACGATTCCCTGGCCAACACG
This sequence comes from uncultured Planctomycetaceae bacterium, assembly GCA_913031625.1. Classification (GTDB taxonomy): domain Bacteria; phylum Planctomycetota; class Planctomycetia; order Planctomycetales; family Planctomycetaceae; genus Fuerstiella. The sequence continues at coordinate 43,094 of CAJWGB010000007.1, forward strand.
AGCGATCACGGTTTCCTCAGTCGCTCCACCGATCAACTGTGCAATATTGGTTCGCACGGTGACACGTGCACGAGCACACAGCTGGATTCCGTCTCCCGCAACAGCGTCCAGGGTGCCTGCCGTTCGCTTGGGATCCGGGCAGTCAATCACTTTGGGATAAACGCTGGTGCGAACTGCGTCCAGAATGTCACGTCCAGCGAGGTCAATGGCGGAGGCCGTATCCCAGTCGAGGTCGATGCGGGCACGTTGAGCGGCGATCAAAGCCCGAATGACGTTTCTGACATTACCGCCGGCAAGCACATGTCCTTCCAGTCGGACTCTGTCGATTGGATAAGTCTTTGTGAGTCCGGCCTGAACGGCCATTACCATGCTGCGGACAATGACGGTCGGATTGACCTTTCGAAACTGCATCGTGACGAGGTCCCAGATTCCGATCCGAGTCCCGGTCATCTTACACTGCAGCCACAGACTGGCGAACTTCGCAAACAACGCGAGGCCGATGACGAAGGTCAGCAGAAAGACGATGACGATGACCCACGTAACTACATCAGTTTGAGCCAGAATCAGTGGGAGCATGAAAGTATTTCCTATGAAATGAGGCCCGTTCCATCACAGGGCTGAATTCGGGAGTTTCGTCTTAATTGTCAGGGATATCGAAGTCAAGGACACCGGCAGGGTCTTCCGTATCTGCAAGGTTGTTTTCGATCACGTCGTTCGCGACGACTGTCTGCTGCAGCGACTCCTGCTCAGAGCCAGATGCTGCCGAAGAGCCTGTGGCTGGAGCCGGAGCAGCGGAACCATCAAATTCCCGAACGACGAGGCGATTTGCACGTACCGCCGAAATCGTGACCTGAGTCCCGGGCTCAATCAACATGCCACGTGACTCAGCGTGAAAACGTGCGCCATCCACGATCACAATCCCTCCCGGCGTCAGCAGTGAGTCAGCGGTCCCCGTCTGCCCAATCAGTCGAGTCAGGTCATTTTCGTCATCCGCAGCGGGCTCGTCACTTTCCGGAGGTCGCAGCACAAGGTGGTCTCCCAGCTTCGTATTCTGCAGCAGGAATAAGGCGATCCCCACCGCGCCGGGTATCCCCAGAATCCAAAAAGCCACATACGTCCAGAAGAACCCGGGATCCGTACCCCACCATGCCTGCCACGCGCACCATGCGGAAACGAGTAGAGAGATGGCGGACATGATTCCAATCATTCCAAAACTTGGAATCATGAGCTCGAGGGCCAATAAAAACAGACCCAAAATCAGTAGACCAGTGGCCCAGAGACCAGCGTCAGGCATTTCGTTCACCCAGTCCTAATGTTCAAACAGGTCCGCAGGGGAATCTGATTGAATCCAGGGACACAAACTATTCTCCCGTTCCGTTCGGGACTTGCTTCAAAATATTGTTCGATTGTCGCCGTCCTGTGTCCATTGAATGACGCCAAATTGACGATTGAGCCCCCAAAACCACTGAGAATGCTCAGATGACAAACACCCGACTCCTTACCAGTGTGCCTGAAGCCGCAGAGATGCTGCGTGCCGGGGAGCTTGTCGCGTTCCCTACGGAAACGGTCTACGGGCTTGGCGCGGATGCAACAAAACCGGAATCTGTTGCTCGAATCTTCGAATCCAAGGGCCGCCCGTCCTTCGACCCGCTGATTGTGCACACGCATAGTATCAATCGAGTTCGCGGACTGGTCCGGGACTGGCCGCACGCTGCACAACTGTTGGCGGAACGATTCTGGCCTGGTCCTTTAACTCTGGTTCTCCCCAAAACAGATCAAATCCCGGACATCGTGACAGCTGGATTGCCCGGCACAGGCCTGCGAATTCCTGAACACCCTGTCGCGCGAGACCTGCTTCAGCAGGCAGATATCCCGGTCGCGGCGCCCAGCGCAAATCCGTTTAGTGGCATTAGCCCGACGACGGCGCAACACGTTCTCGACGGGCTGGGCGGCAGAATTGATGCTGTCCTGGACGGAGGCCCCACCACAGTTGGCCTGGAATCGACAGTCGTCTCACTGATGGAGGATCAGCCGAGTCTGCTGCGCCCGGGAGGACTTCCGCCGGAAGAAATTGAAGCCGTGGTTGGCCCCCTGAGGCGAGTCGCAGTAGATCCGGAACAGCCTGACGCCGCTCAGCCAGCCCCTGGCATGCTGAGTCGCCATTATGCGCCTGGTACGCAGTTGACCTTGTGCCCGTGGGAAACGGAACTTCCCGCTCCCCCTACTGACAACAGCGGGTTGCTGACGTGGGGGCCGACGGCCGCTCCTGCCGGATATGCCGCTGTTGAACGACTTTCTGAGGATGACTGCCTCGTGACGTGTGCCGCAAATCTGTTTGCCGCCATGCGCAGTCTCGACTCACAGGATCTGGACGCTATCATCGCGGCTGGATTTCCCGAACAGGGGTTGGGGATCGCAATGAATGACCGACTTCGGCGCGCTGCCTCCAAAGAGAAGTAATCGAGGCATATTTCATGACGACTGAATCACCTATCGCCAGCTCGGAACGACCGAGTCGAAAAACTGAATCAGCCTGGCGAACGCTGCTGAATTCTCCTGCCCATCTCGCAGTCCTTGTTGGCCTGATACTGCTGACTGGAATCCTGCGACTGGGCAGTGCGTTCGACTTTCCAAACTTTGCCATGTTGCTGGCGCTGTCTGTCTTTTGCGGCATTCATGTGAAGCACAGGGCGGCAATGCTGATTCCTTTGGTCGTTCGCCTGATTACGGACTGCATTATCGAGTATCGTACCGGCTTCGGCTTCTGGGAGTCGTGGTACTTCGATTACTCCTGCTACGTCCTCATTTTCCTGGTGAGCCTGTGGATTCCCGCAAAGGGACGAGGGCGAATTGTCGGGGCAACAGCCACAGGCCTCGGAGCAATCGTTGTGTACTTCCTTGTCAGCAACGGCGGTGTCTGGTTTCTTGGAAGTCCGGCCACCTATGACCGAAGTTTTGCCGGGCTAATGAACTGTTATGCCATGGGGCTTCCATTTGTGAAGGGTACTGTCTGGGGCAATGTTATCGGTCTGCCACTCTTTTTGCTGGCGTGGTCACTTGTTCCTGCCCCCGCGCCGCAGTCCGAGCCGCAGCTGGAGCAGGCCTGACCAGTCCCGGAATTTCGCCGGAAACGAGCGATTTTCTGCCACAGCCCTGCCGATGTCCGGAATTGTGCACTTAGGGCGTGCCAGGCATCGAATCGCACTCTGAAACCGACTACCCTCCGCCACAATTGCGGCTCCGGCGGGAGCTGAGTTTTACCGCTGTTCCACGATTTTATGCAGGAGATAGAACGTGCCTCATTCGCTTCCCGAACTTCCCTACGCATACGACGCTCTTGAGCCGCACATTGATGCACAGACGATGGAAATCCATCACACCAAGCATCATCAGGCCTACATCAACAAGGCGAATGCTGCACTCGAAGGCACGGAGCACGCAGATACGTGCATCAATGAAGTCCTTCGCGGACTCGGTGACCTGCCTGCGGACATTCAGGGGGCTGTCCGAAACAACGGTGGCGGTCACTCAAATCACTCATTGTTCTGGACAATTCTGTCACCTGAAGGCGGCGGTGAGCCATCCGGTGAACTCGCAGACGCAATCAATGCTGCCTGCGGAAGCTTTGATGGATTCAAAGAGGCGTTTGCGGCTGCGGCAGCAACTCGTTTCGGAAGTGGCTGGGCATGGCTTTCTGTCAATGCAGACGGCACTGTCGCTGTCGAAAGCACGGCCAATCAGGACTCACCTCTGTCTGAAGGTCGCACACCAATCCTCGGACTTGATGTCTGGGAACATGCCTACTACCTGAACTACCAAAACCGACGTCCGGACTACATTTCGGCATTCTGGAACGTGGTGAACTGGGACGAAGTTGCTCGACGATTCGCTGCAGCCAAAGGTTAGACCAGTCCTGAAACCGATGCTGCAGATCGCAGCCGCAGCAAATGCCGTGTTTGCCCGGCAACTGGGATTGGGTTTTGGACTGCTCATAGAACCAGTCCACAAACCGAAGCTGATTCTCTGATTCTCTGATGCACTGGCACGAATGTGCCAGTGCATTTTCCTTCTCACCCTCCAACCTCTGAAGTGTCTTATGGACGCCAAGATTGTCTTACTGCCCGGGGACGGGATTGGTCCCGAAATCGTAACTCAGGGTCGTCGTGTCCTTGAGACTGTTGCTGAACGGTTCGGTCACTCTTTTGAAATGTCCGAGCATCCGATTGGCGGAAACGCGATCGATGACTTTGGGGACCCGCTTCCTCAGGCGACTGTTGATGCATGTCGTGACTCGGCGGCCATTCTCCTCGGAGCTGTTGGTGGTCCCAAATGGGATGACCCGACTGCCAAAACAAGACCTGAAGCCGGACTGCTGAAGATTCGGCAGGAACTCGGTCTGTTTGCCAATCTGCGTCCCATCCAGACATGGGATGAACTGGTTGATGCATCGCCCCTCCGTCGAGACATCGTTGCCGGAACAGACATCCTGTTCTTCCGCGAACTCACCGGTGGAATTTACTTCGGTGACTCCGGACGTCGGCCACACGACAGCGGCGAAGCGGCCTACAATGAAATGGTCTATTCTACCGGCGAAGTCGAACGAGTTGTCAGGCTTGCGGCACAGGCGGCTCAGAAGCGAAAAGGAAAACTCACGTCGGTCGACAAAGCCAATGTTCTCGAGGCATCGCGACTGTGGCGCCAGGTCGCTGAACGAGTGGTTACTGAAGAGTTCCCGGATATTGAGTATGAGGTCGTGCTCGTCGATGCGATGGCCATGCATCTGATCTCGCGGCCGAAAGATTTTGACGTGGTTGTCACCGGCAACATGTTTGGTGACATTCTGACAGACGAGGCTTCGATGCTGCCTGGCTCGCTTGGTTTGCTTCCATCTGCGTCCCTCGGGAGTGATGGTCCAGGTCTCTATGAGCCGATTCACGGGTCCGCACCGGATATTGCCGGCCAGAATCTTGCTAATCCTCTTGCGACAATATTGGCTGTGGCGATGTTGCTCAGACATTCACTGAATCTGAATGACGAAGCGGCAGCTGTTGAGGAAGTCGTGTCCGCGACTTTGAAGGCCGGGCACCGAACCCGAGATATTGCGTCTGGCGGGACTTCCGTATCGACTACGGAGATGGGTGACCTCGTTGTCAGTCAGCTCCAGGCGTAGTTCCGAACAGTTCGAGACAGCATTCAAACCAGGAGGAGCAGCTTCCATTCCGGAGGCTGCTTTTTTGTTCTGCGACGCTCTGGTTCATGCAACCACTATTCATGCCAGGCGGCCAGTCTGGCTGGCACGGATCGAAAACTGAGATCTGTGCAGGATGATCTCTTAGAAGGGCGGGTCTTCGTCCGAGACGAATGTTTCTCCGAACGGTATGTCTGCCGGTTCATCAGCTGGCGGAGCTCCTCCTCCCAGTATCTCAAAGCCCATCGCTTCTGCACTGAGGAAGTACTTCACTTCACTCTGCTCGTCCCGCTGCCACTTGCGACCACTCAGCCGGTAGTTGATTTCAACTTCGACACCGACAGACAGCTGGTCGACGGCATCACAGGCATCCTGGATAAACTCCATCGGCAGATAATTGGTGAATCGACCGTTGTCCTGCTCGATCACGACCAGTCGTTTCCGAAACCCCTTTTGACCGTAGGTCTTTGTTTCATCAATGAAGTGGACTTTGCCTTCAACCTTGCCGTTACTCATCTGTCTGTTATCTGTCTTGGCGCTGAAACGAGTTGGAACCATGAGTCGGTGAGAAGGTTCCTGCAAGCAAAGATGGTAGGTCTCCATCTTCAGATGCACAAGCGGCTGAGTATGGAAACGCTTAATCGGGCGCACGCAAAAGCGACGAGTCTGAGGATCAAAACTCGTCGCCATCGCTGTATCTCAGAGCTCAACCGAGAACCGATCCGCGTGTTCAGCAACTCACGGCATCCACTGGGTCTGTGATCCCAGCATCGGCGTCAGAATCCGGATCTAGCTCTCTTTTGATTCGAGCTCAACAAAGGGGCTCATGCGGCGAGCTTTGGCCAGCAGCTCTGCCTTTTCAGCATCGGTGGAAGCAGCAGCATGCTTCGCGCGAATCTTCTTCAGCTGAACGCGGCGTTTTCGTCGTCGAGCCAGTTCGCGTTGTCGTTCCACTCGTCCCATGAATCTGTATCTTTGAAAGGTGTTGTTTATTGCCGGGTAAAGGCCGTTGAGGCACCAGATCCTCGAAAAACGCTGGACTTTTGCCCGAAACAAGCCGCGTAGCATACTGCGACCCGATTTCATGTCAATCTGATCTCTTCGGTGGTTTAGGTTTATCGGCCAAAACCCCCATTCACCGTGCGTTTTCTGGAGTTTTCCTGAACTCGGGCCCCCGACAGAGCCCTTCCGAAGACATCTGGAAAACCAGCCTGAATCAGGCTTCGCGCACCTCGATCATGGTGTCCAGCTTGGTCAGACGCAGGACTTCTCGAACGTCTTCGCTGGGGTTAAATACCTGAACGACTTGCACACCCTCGAGTTTTCGCAGGGAAACAAGAAGTCCCAGCATCCCGCTGGGCACCAGTTTCACGCCGTCGAGATCAAAGGCCACGACCGTTGAATTGTTGGCAACCAGCAGGTCTGAAATGGCAGCTCGGTAGTGTGCGGCGTTGAATTCGGAGGGGACATCCCTGCCATCGAAGCCCAGCACGCTGGTTTCGCCAACGCTGTATACTTTCAGGAGGCCGTCTTCCGTCAGGGCGTACTGCTGGCTGTGGAATCCGCTGTCGTCAGATGGATTTGGTTCGTCGTTTTCTACTTCGCTCATTGTTCTTCCGGACAGGTGAAGGCCTGTGTACGGGTGACTCGCCGTCAGGCTTATTGTAGCGACTGCCCGGGGTGATCTCTCGGTCAGTCTACAATTTCGTACCCGTGGACCGAATTGCTCCTGAAATCGACAATCACCGTTCGTTTCTGAACCCAATTTCGGCGGCTGTCTCTTCCGTGAGACGATGGTGCGGATCTGCGGCAGCAGGCAATTCAATTAAATTGTTTTTGATGGATCTGCCGCTTTACACGCCCTTCGTTACTGATAAAAATCCCGCTTCCCGAATACGGCTGACTTGCTGGATTGGCATTGCCGATCCGTTTCCAGTCACATTCAAACTCACCATTACCCCATGGTGTAATTGGTAGCACGACAGATTCTGGTTCTGTAAGTTGGGGTTCAAGTCCCTGTGGGGTAACTCAAGCTCGGCATCGCCGGGCTTTTTTTGTGCGCTGTTGTGGCCCGGAGATCTCATGGCAGCTTCCTGGCGGAGCGGCGCGAGCCGCCCGGCCGATCGCGCTTACGAGCTGGCTGCCGGATTGGTCAATTCGAACTCGGAAGGCGGTTCGGCCGGAGTGCTTGCGCACTACCGCCAGTAAGAGGTGCTTCCTGCAGTAAAGCTAATCGAGGCAACCAGTTAGAACGATGGATGCAGTTTCCTGTCACGCATCGGGTTACCAGAGAGCAGTTCACGTGACGATTTACCAGGCGCAGAGCTCAACGCCCCGCAGGAATTCTCGTTTAAGCCGCAGCCGAAAACGCACGTGTCGCCGCCACGGTGACTCATGCTATTCGCTTTGGAGCGGCGCGTTGCTGGGTAATCCGTCCTGCGCTGGCGTGATGCGGTAACGCCACTGCAGTGGATCCGGAAGTTCGAAATCGGCGAACTCAAGGTGAATCACCCGTCGGGCGGTCGGCAGATCTCCGGCCTCGTTCTCATCCATCGGCGACGACGCATGCAGCAGCAGCGGGTTCATCAGTAATACGTCCCCTGAATTCACCTCCACAATGCACTCATTAACTCTTGCCTGAGATGACGCGATTTGAGATTCCGACAGAGCGTCACGATGAGTCCCCGGCAGGACTCTGAGGGCTCCGTTGTTCTGGTGTGCGTCATCAAGGTGAATTCTGGCGGCGATAATTCGTCCCATGAGTTCAGCGGGGGGCTGAACACACGGAATCCCGGCTTTCCTGGTCCAACCACTGAACCTGGCCACTTCATGCCGTTCCGTTACCGCGATGGCTCGATCCTGATGCCAGAAGACTCCCCAGTTGGCACGCGGCGTCTTGTCAAACAGAGTCGAACGTGTCATGAACCATGGTGCATCAAACAGCCCATAGAGCAATCGTACCATCTGTTCGTTCTGCAATAGTTCCCGCGTCTCCGGAACCACATCGATCAGATTGCGAAAGCCGTAGGTTTCATTGCGCGCGGAAACACTTTCCGCATGTGCTTCAGTGCGCGCAGCATCAGTAAGGTCTCGGAATCGGCCTACTTCATCTCGGGAATAGACGTTTCGGAGGACAGCGTAGCCATCTTCCTCGAGTTGCCGAGCCATCTCGGCTCCATCACCCGGGCTGTCAGTCTGAGTGGTGTTCACGTCGGCCTGTTTCAGGGTGCTGACTTGATTTGGTGTCCTGTCTGGACGCAAGTAACTGGAGAAGTCGTTGATCGTATTGTTGCACAGCTCGCTCCCACGTGAACTCAGATCGCACTCGTTTTAGGGCAGCAGCTGCTCGGGAGTACCTGTCCTCCGGGGATGACAGTGCTTCAACCATCGCTGCTGTCAATTGTGCTGTGTCGCGAGGAGGCACGAGCCAGCCAAATCGGTCGTCCGGAATCAACTCTTCAGTACCATCCACCTGCGTCGCGATCACTGGGAGGCCAGTCGCCATCGCCTCCAGGACTGCGTTTGGCATACCTTCCCAACGTGAGGGCAGAACCAGTATGGTGGCTTCACTCAGATACGGAACAGCATCCGCTTGATGCCCGTGAAGCAATACCTGTGATCGCAGGGCGTTCGGAACTGCGGATCTGATTGCTTCAGACAGGTCACCGTCTCCCACAAAATGCAGCTCTGTCGCGGATCGAATTTCCTCGGGAAGGTCCTGCCATGCCCTCAGCAGGTTGGCAGGATCCTTCTGTGCTGTCAGTCTGCCAAGGAACAGAACTTTCGCCGGACGTGGCCGATCAGGCTTTGGTTGCTGTTCCGGACAATCGATCCCATTCGGAATGCTGGAGATCTGTTCAGGAAGAAGCCCACAGAGCTGAGCGTGCGTTTGTGCGACATTTCTGCTGACTGCGATGTAGTGAGTCACTCGCCCGGAGGTCAGCCGATCTGACCATCGAACCCAACTACGGCGATCTGCCACACGCACTCCGCAGACTGTTATTGGAATGCCTGCGCGTCGAGCAGCCAGACGGCCCCAAAATCCTGCCTGATGAAGAAATGTCAGGAGGATCTGCGGCTTCACTGTTCGCAGCAGTCCCGTCAGTCTCCCGAGCACTCGAATGTCGGTCATACCTCCGCATCCGAGCGCGTGGATCGGAATCTCAGCTTCCTCCAGCGACGCGGCGAGCGGCCCACGGTCACGCAGACTGACGACAGTAACCGGCCAGCCGAGGTCGCGGAGACCAATGCTGATGTTGACCAAAGCTTTCTCGGCGCCGCCACGGTCCAGTTCATTGATGCAGATCACCAATGGTGCTCGCTGAACGGTAGCGGACAAAGCTCAATTCTCGACTGGCAGGCGGCATAACATAACGCGCGAAACTGCTCGCGTTTCCGGATTCTCTGAAATCGGGGCGACCAGGGACAGTCAGATCTACGTTTTGGAATCCCGGAGCGTTGGCGATTGGTTGTCGTAGATCGCATAGATGCTTCTGCCGATCCCTGATTTCTGTGAAATAAGCAAAACACACCGTCGATTCCACAGCAATTCGTACGAATTGAAGCCCGGGTCGAAGCTCAGGTTGCCTGACTTCGCGGATATGTAACAATGGCGTCAGGGAGCCCGCCTTGTTTTGCCGGACGCTTACTTCCCTCACGTTCCTGTTGTTTCAGTTGCACGACAGAGCACTCTGATGCTGTTGATTATTCTCCGAGTCTGTTACTTCATGGTGTGCGTTGGTTCGATCATCGCGTACATCAACAGTGACTTTCTGGATGCAAATATTGAGATCCCGGACATCATCGCGAATAACAAGTTTGCGGCGTTCGTGATTCTGCTGTTTATCAGTCAGATCTTCACCCTTCTCGACCTTGTCATTCGGCGGAAACGCATTGAGGTCATTTCGGGGCTGTACTTTGGGATCCTGATTGGTGTGCTGCTCGCATTCCTGCTGAACCAGGCACTCTTTACGGTCGTCCACGAGGACTTCAAGGAGCTTGTCAACATCATGACGCTCCTGATCATGTGCTACACGTCAGTGTCGGTAATCCTGCAGACCAAGGACGATTTCCGGTTTGTGATTCCGTACGTGGAGTTCGCACGTGACCTCAAAGGAGGGCGCCCACTGGTGGTGGACAGCAGCTCGCTGATTGATGGGCGAATTGCGGACGTTGTTGATACTCAGATCCTTGAATCCCAGCTGGTTGTGCCGGACTTTGTTCTACAGGAAGTACAGAACGTCGCGGACAGCAGCGACAAGAGTCGCCGAAGTCGTGGACGCAGGGGACTCGAAGTCCTTGCCAAGATGCAGAAGAATCCTCACGCTGAAATCCGTGTAGAGGATACGAGTGAGGCTGAGCTGCAGGCTCAGGCCGTCGATCACCGAATTGTGGAACTTGCAAAGCAGCTGCGTGGCGGAGTCATCACCAATGACTTCAATCTCAACAAGGTGGCCAGTGTTCAGGGTATTCTGGTGATTAACCTGAATGACGTGGCTAACGCGCTGCGACCTCGTTACATCCCCGGTGAACGACTACGGATCAAAATCATCAAAATCGGTGAGTCGCCTCACCAGGGAGTCGGATACCTTGATGACGGCACAATGGTTGTGTGCGAGGGCGCTGCAAACCGGATCGGTGAAGATATCGATTGTGTCGTCACGAGCGTTCTGCAGAGCAGTGCCGGCCGCATGATCTTCACCAAGCCTGATGACCACTAAACGGCGTGGCTTCGGCACTATCGGCCTGGTCAACTCATTAAACGCCCCGGGAGTTTCCGGCATGAGCATTTCCATTACCGTCAACGGCGAGGCCCGACCGGCACATTCGGACTGGACGGTGGCCGATCTGTTGCTGGATCTGGATGTCAATAATCGATACTGCGCAGTCGAACGGAATCGAGAGCTCATTCCGCGGGAAGAGCATCATCGATGCCAGCTGCAGGCCGGTGATCAGATTGAAATTGTGACTCTGGTCGGGGGCGGCTGACAGATCGATCGGAGTTTGCTTAAATGCGACCTTCCAGGACGCTTCGTCTCCACAGCCTAAAATCATGTCCACTGCTGCCAACCCCTCCGCTGACGCTCGGATCAAAATCGGATCTCATACCCTTCGCTCTCGCCTAATTGTCGGAACCGGCAAGTATGAGACGTTTGAGCAGATGCAGGAATGTCTTGAGATCAGTGGTGCGGACGTCATCACTGTCGCCGTTCGACGGGAACGTCTGGTCGACGCCGACGGCCGAAACATTCTCGACTTCATTGACCTCGATCAGTACACAATTCTTCCAAATACGGCTGGCTGCTTTACCGCCGAAGATGCGGTTCGAGTGGCTCGCCTGGGACGAGAGATCCTCAGAGGGCTCGAGAATCCGGGGGCCGACTGGGTGAAGCTGGAAGTGCTCGGGGATACCAAAACTCTGCTGCCGGATCCGATCGCCACAGTCGAAGCGTGTCGCCAGCTGGTGGAGGATGGGTTTCAGGTGTTGTGCTACACCTCGGACGACCCGATCACTGCTCGACGGCTGAAAGATGCTGGAGCCTCTTCTGTAATGCCGGCGGGAAGTCCTATCGGCAGTGGTCAGGGGATTCTGAACCCGAACAATATCCGCATCTGTATGGAGTACCTGCGAGAGGGTGATCCGGACTATCCAGTGATTGTTGACGCAGGTGTGGGAACGGCCAGCGATGTTGCGGCCGCGATGGAACTGGGGTGTGACGGAGTCCTGTTGAACACAGCCATTGCATCTGCGAAGAACCCTCATCTGATGGCCGACGCCATGCGGCAGGCCTGTATCGCGGGACGCCAGGCGTTCCTTGCCGGACGAATTCCTCGAAAACTGTATGCCACGGCATCCAGCCCGGTCGATGGCACAATTCAATAAGTGTCACTCAACCTGTTGAGAGCAGGTGTTGAATTCTTCACTGCATCAACATCATAATGGTGCCTTCCGAATCAGAGACTTGAGCGATGCCCATTTTTGAATACTACTGCGAAGACTGCACCAACGAATTTGAGATCCTGGTGAATCGCAGCGATAGCCCGTCCTGCCCTCAATGCAGCTCACAGAAACTTGAGAAGCTGATGAGCGCCGCGCGAGGGCGAGTAGCGTCCGGTGCAGCGCTGCCGATCGCCGGAAAGGACTGTCCGCCACCAGAAGCTGGGCCCTGCAGTCCACACTGCTGCCGACTGCCGTGAGTGACGCTGTCAGCTTTGGAACAACTGCACCGTCGGTCGTCCTGTCGTGTCGGGCGTGGGCTTGCGAATTCAGCACGCCTGCCTGACAATAGCGGGCTTCTCACCCCATTGCCTGGAGGCCCCCGATGACGACTGCAGATTCACAGCCAACAACCCGACGCGAACTCTGTCGCCAGACGCTGGGCAGCATGTTGACATTTTCTGTGCTGGAAGCACTCTGTCGCGGCGATGCCTTTTCCGGTGAAGTAAAGCCCGTCATCAATAAGTGGGTGTCTGACCTGAATGCGCTCGGTCAGGATGTGAAGGATCGAAAGATCCCGCAGATCATCTGGCAGCACAAGGTCGAGGATCTGTTCGCTCAGGTGGAACTCAAGGAACTGCTGAAACTCGTCGACTTCGAGAAGCTGACGAAGGATGTGAAGATTCCGGACAACGGAGCAAAGAGTCTGGGCTTTAAGTTCCCCGAAGTAGAGGGTATTCCTCGAAAGATTGTCTTCGGTAAGCAGATCTTCGCACTTAAAAAAGGCCGCTCAGTTGTTCCTCACGGCCACAATAACATGGCCACTGCCTTCCTGATTCTGGGCGGCAAACTGCATGGTCGGCACTGGGATCGGCTTGAAGACGAAAAGGATCATATGATCATTCGGCCAACGATCGATGGCAGTTTCGGAGAAGGTGAGTATTCGTCTGTGTCTGACTACAAGGACAATATTCACTGGTTCAAAGCAACTTCTGACGTTGCCTATATCTTCAACATTCATGTTCTGGACGCCCGGCCAAAGACAGAGAATCGAACGGGGCGTGTCTACGTTAATCCCAACGGTGAAAAGCTTCGTGGGGGGCTGATTCGTGCTCCACGGATGGGCTACACCGAGTGTCACAAACTGTTCGGCTGAAACGACGGTAATGATGAACGTCAAAACCACACTGGCAGATTCAGTGCTTCGCAACGTCTGACCGGACGCGGACCAGAGGCATACAACCCTCATCCACAGGAGACTACCCCATGGCCGGCGATCCAATCAGACAGTTTCTTGATGGGCATTTGACGCTGACTCGCAGACATTTCGTGCAGGCGGGCTTACTGTCTGCAGCAGCGGCGGCCTCAATCAACGCTGATGAACAGCAGCAGACTCAGCTGACGGAAGTGCTGCAGGATCTTGAACCCTGGCTGACAGAGCAGGATGAGTTTCGAGACGTTTCTCGAGGCAAACCGAAACCTCACTCACTGCCGGAAGAGAAACGTGCCGAAGTTGGCCTGACTCGGGCAACATGGAAGTTAAACGTCACAAGTGACCCTGAGAATCCCGCGCGGATTCTGAATCCGCTCGAAGGTGATACAGCGTTTACTTTCGATGACCTGATGGAACTGGCCAAAACAAATGTCGTCCGGTTTCCCAAAGTGATGACGTGCCTCAATATCGGGTGTCCGCTTGGCAACGGCATCTGGGAAGGTGTTCCGCTGCGAGATGTCATCTGGCGCACTCAGCCGAGTGAGAATTTGCGACGCGTGTTTTACTGGGGCTATCACAACGACGACCCCGAACAGATGTTCCGCAGTTCTTTGCCCGTCGGGCGAATTCTCGAAGACCTCTACGATCTGCCTCCCGTCATCCTGTGTTACAAACTCAATGGCGACTGGCTGACACCGGAACGCGGCGGGCCGGTGCGAGTTGTGGTCCCGGAGGCATACGGATTTAAGAGCATTAAGTGGCTGACCAACGTCGTTCTGTCAAACCTGCCAACAGCCAACGATACCTATGCCACACAGAACAATGATGTCGACAGCCCGCTGAAGACGTTCTGTGCAACACTGACACCTCCAGGAAACCCGAAACCCGCCGAGCCGATTCCTGTAACAGGATACGCACAGTCAGGCATCTCCGGTCTCAGCAAAGTTCAGGTCTGGATCCAGCCACGCGATGAAGAGTGGTCGAAAGATGATCCGCATTTCACGAAGGCACCCTGGAAGGATGCGACTCTGCTGCCGCCGCCTGACGCATGGGGAGGCAACTTACCGGGAGGCCGGATTCCTCAAAATACCAGAGACTTTGACCAGTCCGGAAAACCTGTCGACTGGCCACTGCGGCTGTCGAAGGCTCACTGGTGCATGCTGCATCCTGGACTGCCGGCTGGGAAGTACGTTTTCCGCTGTCGGACGATTGATGCCAACGGACACGCGCAGCCGATGCCTCGACCATTTCGCAAGAGCGGTCACGCAAAGATCGAATCTGTTCGATTCGAGGTAACCTAGACGAGCTTTCACGAGATCGTAGTGCCATGCAGGCCCGTAGCACCCATCGATGTAACCGGTTGCAGCGATTGGCTTTGCTGCAGGAAGTGCCTTTCATTAGCGGAAGTGCGCGAGCACTCCGGCCTAACCACCTTCCGAGTTCGAATTGACCAATCCGGCAGCCAACTCGTAAGCGTGCTCGGCCGGGCGGCTCGCGCCGCTCCGC